>JAOUJW010000042.1 GCA_029882975.1 Gammaproteobacteria bacterium | reverse complement strand
TTCAATAACATTATCTTTGCTCATGTGGTGTGCTTCCTTTGTCGTTTGTTTTTCAGCGAAAACAATTATACAACAAAGGGCACGCCACCCTTTCTAGGTGCTCATACACCAGAAATGATCATAACTCTTTATATGTTGAATAATTTTCGACATGTGACAGGTAGATTTATGTTTAATTATTTGGAACAGAATTTTTACAAAGTCGCTATGGCAGGACAGGCTAAGTCAACTGTTGATTCACTAAGACTACCTTTGTTTCTTAATTTTGAGGTAACTATTCCCCCACCAGAAGAAATACAAGAAATACTGAGTGAGGTTGATAAGCTAAAGACTAAATACGAAGCATTAATATCAAGTGCGGAAAAGGCTATCAAGTTAATGCAAGAACGCCGAATAGCCCTGATCTCAGCCGCAGTCACTGGAAAAATCGATCTCCGAAATTGGCAGGCACCAGAACAAACTAAAAACCATAAGGAAGCAGTGGCATGAATTACTACGGTGGTGACACGGGATTTTGTTCCCGACAAATCCCAAGTACCTACATCCATGTAGGCAAGTCTACCGAGTTCGTTTTTCAAAACGACATGGCCGCTCCTGCGTATCCATGCGCTCGTGGCATTCGTGCATCCCTGCACATCATTCATCAAAAATTGTTGAATTATCGTTTCGGGAATTAGAGGGGAGATTGATATGGGCAAGGAAAATGAATTCACATTCCAAAACGATATGATTCAACAATTACTTGCCAATGGTTGGTTGCTCGGCAAGCCAGAAAACTATAACCGTGAACTGGCTTTGTATTCTGAGGATTTACTGGGCTTTGTTCAAGAAACCCAGGATGAGCAATGGCAGAAGTTCTGTTCTTTATACCCTAACAATCCCGAAGAAAAATTTTTAGAGCGTGTTGCTACTCAGCTCAACAAGGCGGACCCCAACGCGGCGAATACTGAGCTACGTACCTTTGGTACGCTGGGTGTATTGCGCCATGAGTTACGGGATCGTGGCACTCGCTTTAGCCTGTGTCAGTTTAAACCCGAGCATGATCTAAACCCCGATACCCTTGCGCGTTATGAGAAGAATCGTCTGCGGGTTGTGCCAGAGTTGGTCTATTCACCATGGGCTTCCCCCTCACCCCAGCCCTCTCCCGCCGGGGGAGAGGGGGCTAAAAGCGCAAAGGCCTGGCGTATTGATCTGGTGTTGTTTGTGAATGGTCTGCCCGTGGCCACCATGGAATTGAAGTCAGAATTCAAACAGGCCGTCGAAAATGCCATTAAGCAATACAAAACCACCCGCTTCGGCATTGACCCGATCACTAAAAAGCCGGAACCCTTATTAACCTTTAAATGTGGTGCCCTGGTGCATTTTGCGGTGAGTCAATATGAAGTCTATATGACGACCCGACTGGAAGGGGATGAGACTTACTTCTTACCCTTTAACAAAGGTACTAAAGAGGGCGGTGCAGGGAATGATGTGCCAGAGGATGTGAACCAGTACGCCACGGATTATTTATGGAATGAGGTGTTATTGCCCGATAATCTGTTAAAGATCCTCGCCCGGTTTGTGCATTTGCAGATTGAAGAAAAAGAGGATTGGAATGGGCGAAAATATAAAAAAGAAACCCTGATCTTTCCCCGTTATCATCAATGGGATGTGGTTAATAAACTGGTAAGTGCGGCCCACCGTGAAGGCCCTGGCCACAAATACCTGATTCAACACAGTGCCGGTTCCGGCAAATCCAATTCCATCGCCTGGTCGGCGCATCAGTTATCCGCACTTTATGATGAGCAGGGCAACAAACTGTTTAATTCCGTGATTGTGGTGACAGACCGAACTGTATTGGATGATCAATTACAGGACACCATTAACCAGTTTGAACATGCCGATGGTGCCGTTGGGCGTATCAATCGCAAAGAAGGGGAGGGTTCCAAGTCAGAAAAACTTGCGCTGGCCCTGGAGGCCTCGCAGCCGATTATTATTGTCACCATCCAGACCTTTCCCTATGTGTTAAAGGCGATTGAGGACAATGTCAGTTTAAAAGAACGGCATTACGCCATTATTGCCGATGAGGCCCATTCTTCTCAGTCTGGCTCCACCGCACGGCAGTTGAAAGAAGTTCTTATGCTGGATGCCAAAGAGGGTGATGAAGAAGAGCTGGGTTCAGAGGATATTCTGGATGCCGCCGTTGCCTCACGCCGGGCAACCAAGAATCTAAGTTATTTCGCCTTTACCGCCACGCCCAAAACCAAAACCCTGGAACTGTTTGGTCGTGTACCCAATCCGGATGAACCACCTTCCAAAACCAATAAGCCAGAGTCATACCATGTATATAGTATGCGACAGGCGATTGAGGAAGGCTTTATTCTGGATGTGTTAAAGAACTACACCAATTACAAGGTGGCCTATAACCTGGCGATGAAAATAGCTGCCAGCGATCAGGAAGTGGAAAGCAAAAAGGCCCAGGTCAAACTTAATCAATGGGTGCGCCTGCATGATTACAATATTGCGCAAAAGGTGCAGGTGATTATTGAACACTTTAAGAATAATGTGATGGGCCTACTGGGAGGGCAGGCCAAGGCCATGGTGGTGACCAGTTCACGCAAGGAGGCGGTGCGTTACAAATTGGGTTTTGATAAGTATATTGCTCAAAAGTCAGATAAGCCGGGGTATGAGACAATACATGCCATGGTGGCCTTTTCCGGTGAGGTGGAATTTAATGAAAAGGATGCCATACAGGGAAGTATCAATGTCGCGGGAGGCAGGACGCCGGGAGCGACCACAAACCCGGAAGGTTTGTTGGGTGAGAAGTTTACCGAGACCAACATGAACCCGGACCTCAAGGGCCGAGATATGCGCAAGGCCTTTGATACGGACGATTACAGAGTGATGATCGTTGCCAACAAATTCCAGACCGGTTTTGATCAACCCAAACTCGTTGCCATGTATGTGGATAAAAAGCTGGGCGGTGTGGAATGTGTACAAACCCTGTCGCGCCTGAATCGTACCTATCCCGGCAAGGCCGAGACGGGCACTTACATTCTCGATTTCTTCAATGAGCCGGATGATATTCTTGCCGCGTTCAAACCCTATTACCAAACCGCAGAACTGGATGACGTATCCGACCCGAACCTGATATTTGACCTATTCGACAAACTGCGTGCCACCAGAATATTTACCTGGCAAGAGGTAGAACAGTTTTGCGTGGCTTTTTATACAAAGAACAAAAGCAATGCCGCTATCGCCAACATTTGTAAGCCCGCTGTAGAACGTTGGCAAAAACGCTATAAGTCTGCTGTAGCCGCCTACAAACAAGCCAAGGAGATGTTTGAGCGCACTAAGAAGACCAAGGATGCGGTGCTGATAGCCAATGCCGAGAATAGCTTTAAGGCTTGCAAGCAGGAAAAGGATGCACTGGAAATATTCAAAAAGGATTTGGGAACCTTTGTCCGTTTCTACGAGTTCATGTCTCAGATAGTCGATTATGACAATAAAGAATTAGAAAAACTGAGCTTGTACGCGCGTAACCTACGGCCCATGCTGCGTGAATCCTTGATTGAGGATGATGAAATAGACCTGACCAATGTGGTAATGAGCCACTACCGCCTATCAAAAATAAAACAGCAGGATCTCAATCTTCGAGATGGAGAAGGGGAGTATTTAAAACCAGGAGAAGGCCTCGGCACTGCAAAGCCCCGTGACAGAAAGGAAGAATTTCTCTCGCAAATCATCCAACGCTTGAATGAACTGTTTATCACCGACCAGTTAACAGACAAAGATTTGGTGAATTACGCCTACACGATCAGGGACAAGGTAAGAGAAAACGAATTAGTCATGAACCAGATTGCCAACAACACAGCCGAACAGGCCATGTTAGGCGATTTCCACAAAGCCGTTGATGAAGCCGTAATGGACAGCAGCGAAGCACACCAAAACCAGATGATGCAATTACTATCCGATCCCGAAAAAGCCAAGGGGTTTGCACGGATTGTATTTGATTTGTTGAAATTGTCGGAATAATGACTCGCTAAATGAGATTTCTGAGGAAGAAACAAAAACTGGACAATTAAACTGTTTTTTGACGCTAACAACAGATTTTTACTGAATCTTAAAACCGTTAAAAGGTGGGGACTATGTTTCAGCCGAGACCTGAATACGATGTTGTATCTGATAAAATACAAATAGAAGATTTTCATCGATATAGCGATGATTTTGTTGCTTGCCCACCATATCAGCGAAAAACAGTATGGAATGTACGCAAACGACAGGCTCTATTGGACAGCCATTTTCGCAGCAACTATATACCTAAATCGGTGATTCGAGAGGTTCGACTAGGTCAGAATAAGGACGCGCGAGAAGTGGTTGACGGGCAGCAGAGAATGTCAATAGACAATTGCGGAAATCGCGTAACGATGATTTGTCGCCAGCAGACAAATTCTATGCTCTGGCAGCTTAATAAGTTGATATGTCAATGTTATTGTGCTCTCGATAGCTGCTTGCGACAGAAGTATCATTTCTTAGTGGAAATAATGGCTAAATCCCACTCACAGGTGAATCGATGACCAATAAATTGACTTTGCAAAACCAACCTCCAGCCAATTCGTGCCCAGAATGTGTCGGTATGAATCTGAGACTTCAGTATTCCAAATCGAAAAATATACCGCTTTACGCCAAAATTAGTTTCTCAACGCAATGGAAAGAAATAGCTTTACTGCGCATGAAGTGCTTGGTGGAATTTGCTTTGGTAGAAGGAGAAATGAAGCTGGAACTAGTAGGATGCGAATCGTCCGATACACGGTTCGATTTGGCTAAACAATTCGGATGTACAAATTCAACTATTACAACCACCCGAAAATTAAAGGAAAATGAAAAAGCTTCGCAAGGAACCAGTGCAAGAGTTGGAAACAAAAAGTCTCTCTTCGGTGTAGAGGGACAAAGCACTCAAGAAACAGGCAAAGAGCGAGAAAACATCGTCCAAGATATGCTAGAAGATAAACATTGCGTCATCATTGCTAAAGGCGGGGAAGTTGCTCCATCATGGAAATTCACTCGCAAATGGTGGATAAATGAGAACTATATTGAAGATCATTATAACGAACTTTTTGCTCACATCATTGTTGATGATGCCGAAAAAGCGGAAATAAATGCGACATTTTCAGTGCCAAAGAAAGAAGACTAGGGGTCAGACTAGGGGTCAGGTTCGTTGTTTCATAACTTAAATTTGAATTGATGTATCGGTTTATCGAATTATGCCCAATTCTCAACTCTCAACCCCGGTACCCGTTCGAACTCCTTATTATTGTTTGTAACCAAGATCAAGCCCTTGGCCCTCGCGTGGCCGGCGATCATCATATCGTAGGGCCCGATGGGTTTACCGATTCGATATAATTCTGCTCTGAGTTGGCCAAAATGTTCGGCAGCATGTTCTTCGAAAGGTGTAACTTCGAGGCGGGCAATCAATCCATTGATATCCGAAAGATTTCGTTCGGGTTGTGCAGAACGTTCTGCTCCATAAATAAGCTCTCCAAATGTGATGGCAGATATGCACATTTGGTTTTCGTGCTGTTTGAAAGCCTGGCGAACTTTTTCAGGACGGTTCTTGATGGTATAGATAACGATATTGGTATCCAGCATGTATTTCAACATTAGTTAAAAATTCTCCCTATGCTGATCTTCAGGCTGGTCGCGCTCAACCATAAAGTCTTCGGATACACCGGGTCCATCAAACCACTGGTCCCAGGACTCTCCAGCAGGCGTAATGATCCTCGTATTGCCAATAGCCACAATCTCTACTTTTTTAACAGAGTCAGGTAGTGCCACTGCTTTAGGGAGACGTACTGCTTGGCTTTTGTTGCTCTTAAATAAAGTGGTGTGAATAGTGGTCATTGCGTCTCCATGTATATCCATAAGGTATATCCAATTATAGTGGTTTGCAGGGATATATCAAGAGTATATCCCAGTCGCGCCTTTTTCTATAACCAATTGTATTTATTGAATTATGTGGTTTTGAAAGGTAAGTAAAACCAAAAATCCTTTGAAATGGTATATGTAAATTGGTTATTTGGCGTCCCCAAGGGGATTGGAGGTATATCCTCCGGGTTTTTGCCAAGGATGGCATTATGCCGCGAAGGCCATGGACGATGTACAGGACGACGTGCATGGATGCACAAGTATCGAGACAGGAGGTCGGGAGCGATTGCACAAGTATCGCGGGAGGCACGAGTCCATGGACGAAGTACAGGAACATGCAGTCGAGGGCAACGCAAGGAGCCGTTGCCGAGGACAGCCCCTGTAAATGGACTGGGTTTCTCCATGGAAAAATATTTTTCAAAACCACTGTTCGTTTAGAACGGTATGTGTATAATCCAGCGCGCCTTGAGGAGAGCTTCTCCAAAAGAATTTGTTGTTTCCTTATCTTTCTGCGACACCAATGGAGGTGACGTGTATGAAAAAAATTATTGCTCTGAGCGTGATTGTTGTGGTCCTTGGTTTGGCCGCGTGTGATAAGAAAGAGGCCGTCCCGGGAACCGGACCGGCAGCTACCAAAGATCAGATTGAACCAGAAACCACCAACGAGGCCGGAACCGAAACCAGCGATCAGGGTGGAACCGAAACCAGCGATCAGGGTGGAACCGAAACCAGCGATCAGGGTGGAACCGAAACCAGCGATCAGGCTGGAACCGAAACCAGCGATCAGGCTGGAACCGAAACCAGCGATCAGGCTGGAACCGAAACCAGCGATCAGGCTGAACCAGAACCTACTGATCAGGGAGCCGCGGATGTCACTGAACAGGAAGTTGCTCCTGAAACTGTACCGGCTGCGAAGAAACAGTAGTTGGTACGGGTTTCTGGTTCAGAACCTTCGCAACGTTCTTGGTTCTTGGCAGGTGCTACTGGGGTCAAAATAACTTTGACCCCGGTTTTGCAGTATGGGATCTTAGATTCCTGGTTCAATATTAAATTCAACATTAAAATTGATGAAATTTCTTGAGGATATCTATCAACCCTAAAGGTGCAGTAGTTCCGACCAAATCTGACGTTTCCTCTTCCTCTTGCAATGTTGAGGGTTACCGAGAAGCGCCGGATAATCATAGTTGTATGTTTGTTATTAAAAAGCCTCGATAGTTGGGGTTTCATAATATCAACTTCTCTAATACACGGGATCTTCGGGAGCAGCTTCTGTGATGTTTCTTTTTGTTTTTTCTAAACCAAATTGTCCCGCTAGTAAGTCTAACCCGTCTATGATTTTTATTCGGTCTGATATTTGTAGACCTTCAAAACAAGTCTTTCTGAATTCCCTATCATTTTGGAAATTTTCAATAGCGTATGCTTGCCCACAAAACACGTAAAAGACCAAAGGGGTCAGGTTCGAGGCTCGGGTCAGGTTCGTTGTTTTTGGTCGGGTGAAGTGAGGCGGCTCTAAGAACTCCTATATTTTTAATGTTTTAAACATGGTATTAACTATCGCATCCATACGATCTACATCATTGTACACTTTTCCAATGACACCAATTCCCTGAATGGTATTCAGCATTAGGTTGGCTGCGCTATCAATGTCATAGTTCGGTTCCAACTGCCCGGATTTAACGGCATCTGAAAAAGAGGTACGTAACCACATAAGATTCTCGTCAAACACTTGTGCGACTTTCAGTCGTAACGCTTCACTTTTATTACCCAGCTCAATGATCAGACGACCAAAAGGGCAACCCAATACAAAACCGCATTGTTGTTGTATCTGTCGAGAAACTTCACACCGAAAAGTCAGTATCATTCTGAGGCGGGTGAGGGGGTCAAAATCCTGTACCCATGACTGTCGTAGCTGTTGATCCATTAACCACCAGCTCTCTACGACGGCGAGTGCGACATCGTTTTTGGTGGGAAAAAAATGATAAAAACTGCCTTTCGCTACACCCGCCGCCTGGCAAATCTCATTCACACCCACGGCGTCATAGCCCTTGCTATGAAACAATTGCATGGCTGCTTGTACGATATTGTCACGTGTTTGCGGTTTATTTTTCATAAAGGCTTTACTAGACCAATCGGTCTAGTACATAATATAGACCGTTCGGTCTAGTGTATACCGGACTATACCATGCAATCGACATACATAAAAGGTATAAAAACAAACAGTTAGACGCGCGAGTCGCCGTTTTTCACAGTTCACATTACGTAGATTGATTAAAAGGAGAGAATAATGACAACACAGACTAATCCGGTAAATTGGTTTGAAATTCCATCTACTGACATTGATCGGGCAAAACGTTTCTATGAGGCTGTTCTTGGTGTTGATTTGGCGCTAAACGAGATGGGACCTATGAAGATGGCATGGTTCCCGATGGCACCAGGCGCGTTTGGGAGCACTGGCACACTGGTACAGGCTGAAGGTTATACACCTTCTCACGACGGATCCCTGGTTTATTTCCACGTCGATGATATTGACGGAACCTTGGACAAGGTAAGCAGCAATGGGGGCAAAGTTCTCAGGCCCAAAATGAGTATCGGTGAGTATGGATTCGTTAGCCATTTCCAGGATTCAGAAGGCAATCGCGTCGCCTTGCATGCTGATCACTAATTTTTCACAACCTTAAGGGTTTATCTGTCGGGGTGTCCAAAACGAGCACTCCTGATGGAGTCATTTGGAAGCGGTACTCGCTGTAGAACTCGATCATTCTGAAATCGAAATACAAAAATAATTGGATAAACCGGGGAGGGGCCATTGCCTTCGTACAAGAGAGAAATAATCATTCATACAACACCAGAACTGCTCTTCGATTATGTTACCGAACAGTCGAATCTTCCGGCATGGTCACCTCAGGTGGTTAGGTCAGAAGTAGAGGGTGGTGGGCCTTTAAAAATAGGTTCGATGTTGATTCAGACTCGAAAGCAGGGAAACCGTGTTATGACATCGAGAGCAGAGGTCATAAAGCATGATAGACCGGCTTTGCATGCCGTGACGACAGGTATGTTAGGCGTTGTCGCGACTTTCAGTTTCGCGTTTGAAAATCATGCCGGGGCAACAAGGGGAACAAAAATTTCCATGACCGGTGAGGTAAAGGGGAAGGGCTTGGGTGTTTTCGTTGCACCTTTGCTAAAGATGGCAATGGAAAAAGGTGACGATAAAGTACTTGAGAATCTTAAGAGGGTGATAGAATGTAAATAGAACTTTTTTAACAGAGTCAGGTAGTGCCACTGCTTTAGGGGGACGTACTGCTTGGCTTTTGTTGCTCTTAAATAAAGTGGTGTGTATAACCAATTGTATTAATAGAATTATGTGGTTTTGAAAGTTACTCAAAACTAAAAAAACCGTTTGAAAAAATGGTATGTGGTAAATCAGTTATACTGTTCAAATCCCCTTGAGGGTTACGGTCGAAACCCCACCCCATTCAAAGCCAATAATGCGGCCCCGGTCCTTTTCGAGCCACCTTGTCTTCGGGGTTGGATAGACGGCACTGCTCAAACGACAGACATCCACACCCTATACAGCCCACCAAACCCTCTTTAAGACGCTGCAGCTCGGCGATTCGTTTGTCGATGCGTTTTAACCATTTGCTGGAAAGCCGTGACCAGTCTGTTTTCGTGGGAATGCGGTCGCTTGGCAGTTTGTGTATCTCCTGGCTGATTTCTTCCAAAGTCAGACCGATACGTTGTGCAAATACGATAAAAGCCACACGTCGCAGTACAGAGCGATGGTAGCGTCGATGTCCCGATCCGGTGCGTTCAGATTTTATAAGTTGACGCTCTTCATAGAAACGTAGAGCAGAAGCGGCAACACCACTGCGCTTGGATACTTCACTGATAGTCAGAATATTTTTCACGGAGTGAAGATAATCACAAAAACGCCTTGACTTCAAGTTAACTTTAACTTTTAGACTTGCCATCACAATTTACTTAAAGGAGAGATCAATGACAAGACTGGAACATGTCAATTTAGTATCAAGAGATATGAATGCCACATTGGCGTTTCTCCAGGTGGCGTTTCCTGACTGGAAAATTCGGGGAAGAGGGCAAAATGAATGGTATGGGGTTAAACGTGAGTGGTTGCATTTTGGTACGGATGATTTCTACATCACCTTGAATGAAGGCAGCCAGGAAGACAATCGTGATCTGAAAGGGCATTCGCCCGGTTTGGCGCATATTGGAATAGTTGTCGATGACCTTAATGCGGTTGTCGAGCGCTTGGAGAGTCAGGGGCATGAAATATCCATGCAGGGTGCAGAACACCCTTACCGAAAAAATGTATATTTCGAGGAGGCATCCGGTTTTGAGTTTGAGTTTGTCCAATACCTGAGTGAGTCCTCGGAAAAAAGAAATATGTATGGTGGTGAGACTTAAAACCAGGGTTAACAAGCGGAGACAGATTTAACTCCCTCCGGTCTTGTTAATGAATTCATGCCCGATTCTCTAGTGTTAATCCTGGCCCCCGCGCGGCAACCGCTGGGTAGGAGCTCTGAAAACAGAGCTGTATCCTGTTGGGACGACACATAACGCATCGGTCGTTACCCCATTCATGGCTGACATAACCTTTTGATAATACAAATAAAATAACCAATACATTTTGGTTTTTCGGGTCTTAATCACTATATTTTGCTATCAAAATGATTCGCATCAGCGGTTTAAGCGGGGTGTTGATCTCCAGTTCACCACCAGAAATCGGCCGGTGTCATGACAAATCTTGACGCGTCTTTACAGTTTATCTATATAACCACCCATGGCCAATATCAAAATCAGTTCAAAAGTCGACGAGGTTGCTTGGGAAGACCTCAAACAGCTTGCCAACGAATCGCACCAACATATATCAGGTGTTTTAACCGAAGCTATTCGCGAGTATGTTCGTAAGCGCCGTGTGCGTCCGCTTGTTATGCAGCATTTGGAAGATTCCATTAGCGATAACGAAGCATTAGGTCATCTCCTTGCCAAATAAATCTGTCCGGTTCCTTTCGCTGGACGAAGTTTTGGCCATTCATGAACGGTTAATTGAAGCCTTCGGCGGGCCGGCCGGTGTGCGTGATATGGGATTGCTGGAAAGTGCCTTATATCGGCCTCAAACCGGATACTATGAAGATATTTACCAAATGTCGGGGGCCTTATTTGAGTCATTACTGATGAATCATCGGTTTGTCGATGGTAGCAAACGAGCTGCGTTTTTTGTTACTGACATCTTTCTTCGACTTAATGGTTTCAAAATTCAAGTGGAACCGAAATCAGCTCATGCGTTTATTGTAGGTCTGTTGGAGTCAAACACTGCTACTATGGAAGCACTGGTATCTTGGCTCAAAGAACATATTCATAGGATTTAAATCCGATCCGCCCACATATCTTATTAGAGGAAGTCAAAACCGGGGGGCAGAGCATAGTTCACTCTAATAATAGCGAAAACTGTGCTCCACCCCCGGTTTTAGCAGTGAGTTCCAATTTTGTTGATTGTGTGACGTTATAACTCACCATTTCAGAGTTTTTCACCAGTATATGGATCGTATTTATATCCGGGAGGGTATGAGTCCTTTTTCTTTTTATTTGTATTGTTAAAATCGATACGTTTCAGTTCACTATACTCTGCAGAGGAGTCATCATAGTTGTCAGTAATATCATTGTAAAAGGTATAAACAAAACTTCTGGTTTCGGAAACTCGACAGCTATTAAGTTTCATTAGAATATATGCGTTGTTAAGTACAAATTCCTTATTCCTACTATTAACAACAGTAATATCAAACTGCCTGTTGTGCTTTGGTGATTTCGCAAAAGTTAACGACTGAGTGAACTTTAGTTTTATTTCCACTGGTTTGGACTTAAAGTCACCAAACACAGAAGCGTCTTTTACTCTTCCCTTGCTGCAACCTATATTAGTAAAATTCACGGTCTCACCATTTGTAAAATGCACAACACCAGATATCACTTCGTTCGCCGAGACGGTATCGATAATTGTAAGACTGAGTATTGCTACAAAAGGTAAATGTAATAACTTCATGAATAAATATATCCTCTTGGTACACCACAAAATGTAAACGGCCTGAATTCAACCCTGCCAGTCGTCAACAAACGATTTCAAACATTATACGCGTATTGGCGCTCAAGCCCAGTTCTCAACCCTCAACCCCGGTACCCGCTCGAACTCCTTCATGTTATTTGTAATCAAGATTAAGCCCTTCGCTCCGGCGTGACCAACGATCATCATAGCGTAGGGTCCGATGGGTTTACCAATTCGATATAGCTCAGCTCTAAGTTGGCCAAAATGTTCTGCCGCGTGCTCTTCGAATGGTGCGACTTCGAGTCGGGCTACCAATCCATTGATACCCGCAAGATTTCGTTCGGGTTGTGCAGAGTGCTCTGCGCTATAAATGAGTTCCCCAAACGTTATAGCAGATATGCACATTCGGTTTTCGTGCTGCGTGAAAGCTTGGCGGGCTTTTTTAGGACGGTTCTTAATAGTGTAGATAACGATGTTGGTATCCAGCATGTATTTCATCATGCTTAAAGACTCTCGCGATGTTGATCATCAGTCAGGTTGGTCGCGGTATATCCAATTTTAGTGGTCTTGTGGGATATGTCAATAGTATATCCCCGAAGGGATTGGAGGCATATCCTCGGGTTTTTGTCATGGACGAAGTACAGGACGACGTGCATGGATGCACAAGTATCGCGAGAGACAGGAGGTCGGGAGCGATTGCACAAGTATCGCGGGAGGCACGGAGCCGAAAGTGATTGGACGAGGTTCACCGCCATGGATGGCGGTGGTGGACAATGTCTGGAACAAGTTGTCGAGACGTCTGCAACTGGACGTCGAGATTAAGCTGCGTTATGTTTACTATTTTTTGATTTAATTAAAGATTGCAATTTGTCCAGCAATGCTTTCATGTTGTCTTTTTCCAGGCGTATCGACTCAATTGTGAGTATGTGTGAATTATTCTCTTCATCTGATTCCGTGGAAACCAGGGCTATCACCGGCACTGAATTCCAGCGGGAGTTGGACTTTATCTCAGCCACGAATTCGGTGTAATTCACATCATTTTCCATTAGGTCCAGTACGACCATCGCCGGTAAATCGTTCCTGTCCAACTGCTGGGTTGCCTCGGAATTGTTTACATGTATTAATTGATATCCCTCCTGTTCCAAACAATCGGTTATAGTGTCTCGACGTGGTTGACTATGTGTTACCAACATAATTGGGCCAATTTTCTTTTTGCGAACATATTTCTTAATAGAGCTGATAAACTCTTCCCAATCAATTGGTTTGGATAAATAGTCGTCAGCCCCTAACGCAAATGCCAATCCTTTGTCGTCGATCATTGTGAGCATTGCAACGGGGATACTCTTTAAAACAGGGTCATCTTTCAATTCCTTTAAAATTGTCCACCCACCCACCCCAGGCATCATAACGTCTAAGGTGATTGCATCCGGTTTAATTTTTCTCGCCATTTCCAGACCTGTCATTCCATCCGCCGCAGTTTCAACTTTAAATCCTTCCTTGTTCAAATATATTTTCACCAGATTACGGATGTCAGCATCGTCGTCTATTACCAATATCGTGCTAACTGCGCGGCGCCTTTCGACTTTGGTTTTGGCAGATTTTATCCGATTCCTTGGTTCTCCCGACCTGTAGAGTAGATCTTGTCCATCTTTATTATCAACAACATCTGCCGGTAAATGTGCGCTGAAAGTGGTTCCTTTTCCTATGGCACTGATTACCTCTACATTTCCACCCAACAGTTCGCAAAAGCGTTTTGTGATGGCCAGTCCTAACCCGGTTCCTCCGTATTTTCTATTGGTAGAGCTATCTGCTTGTGAAAAAGGATCAAATATCCTGGCAAGTTGGTCTTCACTCATTCCTATACCTGTGTCTTGAACTTCGATCGTAAACCAATCTTTACCATTGACCTGGTCACTGCTAGTGTAGATCCAAATGTGCCCGTTGCTGGTAAACTTGGTTGCATTGCTAATGAGATTGAGTAAAATCTGTTTCAATTTCGTAGCATCCGAAGTCACATGACCCAGTTTCCCGCTGCATTGCAAATCAATGATGTTGTTATTCTTCTTAGCCAGTGGCTGAGCGGTCGATACTACCTCGAGTAACAAGTCGTCCAAATCCAGTTTTTCAAGATACAACTCCATCCTTCCTGCTTCGATTTTGGATAAGTCTAGTATTTCATTGATCAAAGACAATAAGTGTTTCCCGGCAACTTCTATCTTTTTGAGGTCCGGTCCTATTTCTGAATAACCACCCTCTACAGATTCTTCGATTAAGAGTTGACTGTAACCCAATATCGCGTTCATAGGAGTACGCAACTCGTGGCTCATATTGGCAAGGAATCGACTCTTGGCCTTATTGGCAGATTCTGCACTTAGTTTTTCAACCAACGCGTTCCTGGTTTTCTCAGCCGCTAACACGCGCTCCGTTATATCTTCGCCGTATGCGTGTACCATATTTTGTCCGCGGACAGGAGCCAAGGTCCACAGCATTTTTGTGTTATTATATTCAACTTCTAAATTCGTTTTCGGTTTCTCGGTGTTGAGAACCTCCGCTACAACTTCATCCAGAGGATGCGGGAGTAGGTTAAATATTTCGGAATTAGGATTCAGCTTCAGCTCCGACATGTGGCGGTATCCGCATGGGTTAATGTATAGAATGTTGCCGTGACAATCTAATGACAGCATGAAGTTGGGAGAATGTTCTACAAAGGCTGCCATTCGAGTGATATCGACTAAACCGTTTTTGATTGCATTGGATTGGTCATGGAGTCTTGAAGAAGCGGTATTGAGTGCAGTGCCAAGCTTTGACAGCTCCATGGAATAACTGACTACATTAGCTTGCTCTCCGCTGCATTTTACCAGTTTGTCAGCGAATTCTGTGTAGGCGCGAATATCCGCAACAGGCCTGCGCAACAAACGTGTAAGAAGTAGACTCGCTACGAATAGGATGATCAATCCAACTATTGCGTTCTTCCACCATAAAGAAAATATTTCGTCCGATATTGCCTGTAGTCTGAATCGAATCTTTATCCATCCCAAATGTTCACCCAGTACAACGGGTTGCCATACTATCAGGATGCCGCTTTCTGATAAAATATTTACACTTGTAGAAGTAGGTGGTGACAATGGCGGTTGTGCATAACGCGCTATAGGCGCAGTATTTTCAACGGCTACGTCACCTATGATTTTTCCTCTAATGTCGGAAACTTGTAATCCTGCAACACCTGGAAATTGGGCGGATCGCAATAGTGACAATTCAATGGATGTGTAGTCACGTTCGAGTAAATCGTCAGCGATTGTCGCTGCCAGGTTACGAGCTAACACTTGTGCTTGAAGTTGCATGGATTCTTCGCGTTGCTGTACCTGTGTAAGGATTCCGTGCACGGTAAACGCTGTCATAGAAAGTGTCATCAACAGCAGTAAAATCAACACTAACTGTGCATTGAGTCCACGTGGTAACAGTCGCATAGGCAGATACTTCGTATTACGTGTTGTATATTTCCAATACTATTGACTATTTCTCGTTTTTAAAAGGTTCAATCAACCTTCTCACGACATCGTATTCATCATCGGAAACAGGTGCGAAACCGTCGTATTTTTTATCCAATGACTTGATAATAGTATAGTGCTTGGGATCGTTTGGGTCCAAATCAAGAAAAGCTTGCTTCAGCCTGGCCAATAGTTTCATATCAACGTTTTTACTTGCCGCAATATTGTAAGGTGGTAGGTCAGGTGATGCATATAGAATCCGTGTACCCTTGTTTTCCCATTTATACGCCATCGTGTCTTTCAATATTCCTGCATCATAGTATCCATGCATCACAGCACGGATTACATTATCGTAATGCCCCAGAAACGCGTAACTTCCCAACTGTTCCATTTGGATTCCGGAACTTACCAATGCTGCACGTTGTAATAAAGCGGCACGATCACCAAATGCTACGGTTTTACCAATTAAGTCCTCAACTGTCTTCAAGGGGCTGTCTTTCCGAACAACAATCATCAGTTGGAACGAGGTTTTTTTCTTAGTGATTGTTTTAGCTATTAGTTGCGTATTTCCCTTTTCGTATGAACGTATATACGCAACGGGGGTTAAATAGGCTAGTTCCACGGCACCCGAGGCAACCTCATTAATGGCGGCTGGCATATTTGGGGATAATTTGAGAACCACCGGTCTTTGTAAAAATTCGCTCAAATACTCTGTCAAAGGCAGCAGCCTTTTGTGCATTACTGCTGGTGTATCCATCGCCACCGATCCCAAACGAACAGGCTTTGAGTATCCGGCAAAACTCACGTGTGACCAAAAAATAATAAAGAATGCGGACACAACAACAAAAAAGCGAATCATATTTTGCTCCACAAATAACATGGAAGAAATCAGGATTATTAATATGTTATCGACGAAATGAAAAAACTCTGCAACAAAAATATCGGGCCACATTACCATGGTCAGTGTGGGTGATTATTGAAAAAATTTTCCATGATTACAATGGGATGGCTGGATTTGATCCCGTACACCCCTTACATAAAGGGGTCGACAAATCGCCGCCCCTTTTTTAGTGCACCTAACTTGTTACGGTAACCTGACGACGGGGACATTGGGACTATCCTGACGCCACTGGTTAACAAGCGCGTCGTTGGTCAGGACCAATTGTGACTTTTTGGCTTGGCAGGATTTATGTCGCGTTCTATTGTTTTTTCCATACTTTCAAGTTTATAGCCTTGTTCAGCGAACAGTTTATTGTATTGTTTGTGAACGCGTGATTATTGCCTCCTGTCCAAAAAACAAGTCTATTTCCTTTAACAGGGTTTCTTCTCTAATCAGGTGCTTAGGCATCCTTACGGTATCCCTGAAAAACTTTTCTCCCATAGGAAATTGGGTAGACAGGGCATTGACCAAGTGAGTTTAGTCTCACCTTTCAATGGTATACAAAAAATCCGCCCCATGTTGTTCGCCGCTTTCGCCTTTTAATTGCCATTTATCAGAGATTTCATATCTCACGTTAAAGGTATTAACCGATTCCAGCAAACCGACACCATAGCTGACATAGAGTTTGGGTGATAAATAACGGCCTATGACCAGGTAGGCCTGTTCACCGCCGGCGCTGCTTTCCACACGCATTTCGTCCAAGCCGAAGCGTTCTCCCAGGGTTCGCGCTAATTGGTCACCGCCACTTAGGCCGATAGCCAGAGCGGCTTTGGCCATTGTGGCACCTTCCTCGTTGGAGGTGTTCTCAATGGAACGGCCCAGTATCAAATAGGACAGTGCTTCTGTTTGCCCCATGGCCGGGACGGAGAACAATTCAATTTCCGGTTTGTGCAAGCTACCGCGCACTTTCAATCCGGCGGTAACCGGCCCAGTTTTGCGTGTCGCTTTAAAGTCCAAACCCGGGTTCATTAGTGGACCACCGGCATAGACCAATTGACCATTTTCCACATCCAGCCGTTGTCCATAGGCGCGATATCGGCCCTTGACGACTTTGATTTGTCCTGTAGCTTGCGTCAATTGGTCGGGTTCATCCTTCAATACGATGCTACCGCCCAGGAGTCCATCAAATCCGAAGCCATAAAAAGTGACGTTATCTCCAAGAGAGAGGCGTACATTATTTCTGATATTCCACTTTTGCGGTTCCTCTTGTTCCCGGTCAACAATGATGACATCACCGGACGGTTGTATTGCCGTTGAAATGTCCTTGGGTTGCAGCTTGGCCTTGGGTATGACTAGTTCCCCGGTGACTTCAATATTCGGCGGTTGAATGGTGACATTCAGATCAGGCGAGACTTGCATGTGTGCCTCTGGAATACGGGCAACCTGAAAATCCTGGCCGCTGATCTTGACAGTGGTTGACCACGGTTTTTGAGTCAGCGCGGTTTTGCCTTGTAAGGTCAGTTGCCCATCTCCGGAATGGGCCTTCAATTGGTAATCGATTGCATCCGCGCCCGAACTGTGTACGTCTAATTTTACCTGGTCTATGTTTAAGCCCAGCCTGGGAATTTGAAACTGCGACTGGTTCAACGTCATACGGCCATTAAACTTGGGATGGCGAATCGTGCCGACGACGGAGAAATCCGCCTGTAGGTTTCCCGTCAATTTGTGTACTTCAGGAATCATCGCTTCCAAAAATATCAAGTCACGTACCGTCATATGGGCTTTACCATTTAATCGTTGGTTTTCAAAGTCAAATTGACTCAGTGAAAAACCAGGGAATGACACTTGTGTCTGCAAGCGCTGATCTGCCTGTGCAACGAAGTTTGATTTTGCATTCAAACCCTGCGGGTTTAGTGTGATGTTGATATCACCCCCTTGGTAATGCCATTGTTGGGCCTTTTCCGTCATCGGTGTATGTGTGACTACCCCGGGCGGAAGTTGTATGTCCAGGTGTCCTGTGGTTTTAGCAGTTTCAATGTTAAGTGCTGCCTGTGAATGAAATATACCTGCAACGCTTACATCGGTATCAATCCAGGGAGAGAGCAGTGCGATGGGGATGTGTTGCATTTGTATATTCAACATTAACGAAGATTGCTGTTGCTTTAGTTTAGAGCAGAAAGTAGCAGATATATTTTGAAAGCAGAGATCACCCACATATACAGCATTTGGTGTGATTGAGACTTCGGCAGGTTTTTGTAATCGCCAACTTTGCAGCTTAGGGCCATCTATCGCGGCGGTAACAGTTTTTCCGTACCATTGTTGTGCAGTGGCTTTACCGTCCAGCTTTAAATCAATATTGACTGCTTTGGATCGGACGGTGGATCTGAGCGAATCAGGGTTTGCGGTCAATATCCAGGATTTTAGTTTCAAAGTCTTGTAGCTGAGGTCATTGGATTGCAGAGCCAGCTTTATGGAACGCCAGTCATAGGGATTAATGTCGACTTTCGCGTCCAAATTACCGATGCTTGCCTCACCGATAGAGATAGCACTACCGGTCGCCGTGCCCTGTATGGTGGGGGATTTTAACGGGCCACTTATATGGCCCAGGCTTTTGAGCTTTCCTTTTGCCAGTGGGTATAGGTCGCCCAAACGATTGGAGGTGACGTTCCACCGCAAATCCCATTGATTGGCAATTTGGCCGTTGATATCAATTCGTGACGTGGCAGAACGGATTTGCAATTTTGAGATATTAAGGTCTGAGTCATCCAGTTTGATCTGACCTTGTGCTCGAACCGGGTAGGTGCGCAATTTACCTTTGAGCTGTTTAATTGTCGTGTTGATGAGAAGTCGATCGTTTTCCCAACCACCCTCACTGGCAACGGTACCGCTTAAGTTCCCCGGCCATTCCGGCCACTGTATAGCCGGATTGATGGCGCTGAATTGCGAATCGGCTTGCCAGTGGAATCTGGGTGTCCACACCAGAGTGCCTTGGGTTACTGTTTCTCCTTCCAGGGCGTTGATGCGCAGTGAGTGGACCTGTAACCCTTGTTTATCACCGTCGGCACTTAAAAACCAGAGCGAGGCGGGTGCTTGTTTCCAGGGGCGGTCTGTTGCCAGGCCGATTCGGTACTTGTCGGGCGTACCGTTGAACCATCCCGTGCCATAGGCGCTGTCAAACCAGGGTTTGCCTTTTATCGGCCAACGCAGGTTCTGCCATTGAAATGTGCCGTCAATTTTCCCGACGCTGTTATTTTCGTCATGGTGGTTGCCATCGTAGTTTTTGGTGTGCCAATGGCCACTGCCATGTAGAAATGCATTACGGTTGGGTATGGTTAGATTGAATTGTTTAAAAACGATGGAGTTGTCAGCCAGTCGTTGCCCTGCAATATTCCCCAGGATCGGCCCCAACTCCGGGTGATTAGCGTCTAAGTCGACTTGAAGTTGTGCCGTCTGTAGGTCGCCGTCACCAAAGAGATTCATTTTACCCGTAATAGCAGGCCAATCGCTGTTAACGTCGGTAAGCTGGAAAGCGGAAATATCGGCATTGAGTTGCCACGTGGGATTCTGCAATAGATCTTTAATATTCGCATTCATCCTAGCCTGAACGGGACCGGAAAGTACCTGATTAATCTGCGTGGATACGGTATTGCCGTCGATTTGTATTTGACCCAATAATATCTTTTGAATAGATGTTTGGTATTTCCATTGTATTTCGAAATGATGCGGCAGGTTTTCGCTTAGCTGAAATTCGCCTTCAGCAGAAGCTGCGTAGGACCCGGATTTGCCACTAATCTTTTTTATTTTTATACGATTTAATAACGTTGTCAGTTGCAATTTAAATTCTTGAACCTGAATATCAGTGTTGGCTTGTTTGATATGAACTTGGTCCACTTGGATGTCATCCAGTAGGATGCGCCATGGAAGTTCAATCGATTTAAAGCTTATACCCGTGTCAGTACTTGTCGGTTTCGAGGGTGGTAACTCTACAGTAATTGATTGCGCATGGAGTGTATCCAAGTGGATTCTGGCACTAAGTAAGGCCATTGGGTTTAATTCAAAACGCAATGGGCCGGAACTTACTGCCAATTGCTCCTGTTTGAACGTCAGAGAGTCCAGGGAAATCTTTCCGGCAATACTGCCTTTTAAGCCGGTGATGGAGAGCTCGCCAGGCAGGGCTGTCGCCAATTTTGCGCTCACCCAATTCAGGCCGCTTTGGGTGGTCAGAAGCCAAGCGGCGATCACCACCAAGGGTAATAGTAGTACAGTCGATGTCATCAGGGTAAGGCGTCTCACAGGTCCGGTCCGATGTTGATATGCACTCGCCAAGGGCGTTCTTCGTGACTGATCGCATGACCAAAATCCATTCGCAGTGGCCCGACAGGGGATTGCCAGCGTATGCCAAAGCCTGTACCGTGCTCCAGTTCGTCCGCTAAACTGTTAATGGCGTTTCCAGCGTCGTAGAATAATGCGACGCTCCATTTCGGATCAAAATGGTATTCCCATTCGACGCTACCAACCATTATGTGTTTGCCGCCAACCACTTTGCCGCTTGTGTCTGTTGGACCCAAAGACTGATAGGCATAACCCCGAACACTTTGGGAGCCTCCGGCAAAAAATCTCACTGAAGGCGGTAATTGGTTGAAACCGTCTGTATAGGTTCCCCCCAGTTTTCCTCGCGAAATTATCCTGTGGTGATCACCCAATGAGTGAATCGCTTTAATACTGCCATGCATCTGGTAAAAACTGGTGTCAGACGCCAATTTGGAGCCGGCACCGCGTATGCCTAACAGCGTGCGCACACCATCAAAGGTAAATATGTGTCTATTACCCCAGGTGCGACTCCAATTGGCGCTGGGTATGAGCAGGCTGGATACACCACGCTCAGAGGCGATTTCAAATTCTTCCTGTTGGTAATTTAGAGACAAGGTTTCTCGCCAAGCACTACGACTGTGATTCAGATTCGCTCCCACTGAATACAAGGTGCTGTCACTGGTGTCAGTGCGTTCGTTAACGGCTGCGGCACTGTAAACCAATTGGTCAGTCCGGGGATCAAAAATGGGGATTTGGTAATTGAAACTGGCCCGATATCCAATTTCGGATACCATCGTTTCGGTTTTGGTGCGATGACCGGCTGGATTAAGCCGGACAATTTCCCATGCGGCTTTTCCGCGTGTACCCGTATCGCTGCCATAACCAATTCCGAAACTGAGTCGGTTGGGCTTTCTTGGGGTTAAATGGACAATGATGGGGACTGTAGCTGCGCTTAGGTCAGCTTGACCGGGAGATACCTCGACGGTCTGAAAGTAATCTGAATCGTTTAGTGCTTGTTGAAATTCTACCAATTTGTTTAGGTTATATAGCGTTCCCTGTGCAAAGGGGATATAGCGGTTGACTAAAGCCGGATTTAGTACGTTTTGTTCCAATTTCACTTCGCCAAAATGGTACTGGGGACCGCCGGCAAAATGTAACTGAATTTTTGCCGCGTAGGTGTGTAGGTTGACTTCGACACGATGGGTTTCGAAGTGCGCAGCAATATAGCCGCGCTCTGCGGCTATCCTTGTCATGTCGGATTTGAGTTTTTCGTATTCGATGTGGCTAAAAGGACGGCCGGGGCCCATTTTGATACTGTTAATTAACTTCTGAAAAACAGGATCCTTAGCAATGGGGTCACTGACTTTAAAGTTAAATTCAGCAATGGGTAAGGGGGGGCCGGGATCAATACTGTATATTACTTTCCACTGGTCCGGAGTGGATTCCAATTCGGTCTTTATTGTAGGTTTGTAGTATCCAAACGGTTGTAGGGCTTTTTTTATTTCCGCAGGGGCTTTTTCCTGAAGACGCTGCAGCCGTGCCGGACTTAGTAGTGCATGAGACTTTTGTTGCTCGATACTAAGATATTGCCTGACGTTTTTTTCCAGTTCAGTCCCGATGCCGCGGATTTCCACTGAAACACTGGTTTCCGCGTGCAATGAAAAACTGGCAACGCAGGTGAGAAAAGTCAGCAGCCAGTGCCGCTTCAGGTACATCCAGGTTCCTTATTCTATTTGTTGGGTTACAAAGTGGTGATTCGTTTATTTATAACTATTGTACGGCAAAATCTCTACGAGTCATTAATGAGACAAAAATTTCGGCCTTTCTATCCAGTGTGGCCAAAATTTGCTTCAAAAATGTGACACAGGAATGGAACCACCGTACGGATGATGATCCGTAACCGACTGAAAGTAAAAGATTAGTAGGCCGAGCAAAGCTATGTCTTAGGTCTAGCTAGAGTTTAGGGCAAAGCAGGCGCAGCTTAGTGAGAATGGTCGCTGTAATCCCCTTGGCGTTATAATCAAGCTAGCCAAAGGGAAGCACATCATAATTTAACTTCCAAAGGGTGAGTTTCTATCAAAAATTGTTTTACTTTCTAAAGCTTATGGTTTGTCCTGGGTCAAATATTAAAGCCCATTATGGAACTATTCTTATTTTGATAGATACAACAACTGAAATTACGAAAGCAGTGATAACGATAAATAAGCCTTTTTGGCTGACGGACGGCAATTAAATTTTTAAACATTGGTGTAACATATTGCAAATAGATATAACTATATAATTTATCCGAAATATCGGACTGGGTTGTACTGAACCCAACTCTTAAGGAAGAGACGGGATGCAGGTGACCACATATGAAATCTCTACATGTTGTAAAAATACCAATCTTGATTCTGCTTTTGAGCGCGATTGTTTCTGGCTGTAGCTCAGATGAAGAGGAACTGCAAAGGTATCAGATTGGAGGCACGGTTACGGGTTTGAGTGAAGCGGCTTCCGTTGTTCTGCAGAACAATGGAGGTGACGATTTGCTCGTTGCAAATAATGGAAGTTTTATTTTTTCCCAAGCAGTAACAGCAGGTGGGACATACGACGTAACTGTTTTTGCACAACCTACTGATCCGAGCCAAACTTGTACTGTGACTGAAGGTAACGGTGTCGCTGTTCAACAGGTTGATTCCATTTTGGTAACTTGTGTTACTAACACCTTTTTCGTAGGAGGAACCGTAACTGGACTGGAAGGTTCCGGTTTGGTATTACAAAATAACAACGGCGACGATCTGCCCATATCCGCTGACGGCAGTTTTGCGTTTACCACCGCGATTGCATCTGGCGCCGGTTACAATGTGACGGCAATTGCCCAGCCCACCTTACCCAGTCAAACATGCACCGTGTCCGGTGCAAACGGCTCAGTGGCGGGGCAGAATATTCAAACCATCGGGGTTAGCTGTACCACGAATACCTATACCGTCGGCGGCACCGTCACCGGCCTGATGGGTACCGGCTTGGTATTACAAAATAACAACGGCGACGATCTGCCCATATCCGCTGACGGCAGTTTTGCGTTTACCACCGCGATTGCATCTGGCGCCGGTTACAATGTGACGGCAATTGCCCAGCCCACCTTACCCAGTCAAACATGTACCGTGTCCGACGGTAGTGGATCGGTGTTGGGGCAGAATATTCAAACCATCGGGGTTAGCTGTACCACGAATACCTATACCGTCGGCGGCACCGTCACCGGCCTGATGGGTACCGGCTTGGTATTACAAAATAACAACGGCGACGATCTGCCCATATCCGCTGACGGCAGTTTTGCGTTTACCACCGCGATTGCATCTGGCGCCGGTTACAATGTGACGGCAATTGCCCAGCCCACCTTACCCAGTCAAACATGTACCGTGTCCGACGGTAGTGGATCGGTGTTGGGGCAGAATATTCAAACCATCGGGGTTAGCTGTACCACGAATACCTATACCATCGGCGGCACCGTCACCGGGCTGATGGGTGCCGGTTTGGTTTTGCAAAATAACGGTGGGGATGATTTGAGTATTTCAGCGGATGGTGTGTTTACTTTTGCCACTGCGTTGCTTTCAGGCAGTACCTATCAGGTTAATGTTTTAACAGAACCATCAGCGCCAAACCAAACATGTGCAGTCATTAATGGTACAGGTGATGTTGTTGGTGACGCCATAACATCAGTAGTGATTTCGTGTTCAACATTTAGGGTTGGTGTGGTTGTCTCTGGATTAGAAACCGGGGCAGTTTTGACGCTGCAAAATAATGGTGTCGATGATCTGATTATTACCGGTAATGGTGGTCCCTATGTTTTTAGTTCTCTAGTACACGATTTGACCCCTTACAATGTCACCATAAGTTCCCAACCCATTACCAGTACACAACGGTGCTTGGTGGTGAACGGTGCGGGAACTATTGCATCGGCTGAAGTTCTTGATATTGCTGTTGTGTGTCCGAACGTTACGGCATTGTATCCGGTAAACGGCGCTAATTGGAATGATTATGTGAATTATACAGGAAACGACGGTTTTTCATTGGTAGATTCCGTTTGCGATGGATTGCGAGATTCTTATACCAGTTGTCTTCATGGTGGCGAATTGCGTGAAGTATTTGTGGATGGCGTTCAGAGCTGTACAGATATAATAGCCTCGGATGATCTAAATGCTTTTAACTGGCGTTGCGCAGAAAAGGTCGGCGGAATAAGTGTTATTTCGACCAGCTTAAGAAAGGGAGCTTCTTTGTCGACTTTGATAGACTTTTCGATTCAGGATTGGCGAACCAATTCCGTTACAATTTATCAATCTGCTAACATGTTGGCAAAAACTCCAAGTGGTATATGGTGGAACAATCCTATCGTTGCCGCAAACGCCGGTGGTTCGCTATTTTCAGAGGGATCTATTTTTATCATTACGCTGACGCCCTATGCAAACTATTCAATAGACGCGAATAAAATTGGAGTGGTCGTTCAACCTGGGGTAGACATGGTCGGGGCCGGAGTTGGTGCTGCCTTCTATGCAAATGGATACCAATATCTGTGGTTCGAGGGAAAAATTGATGGTGTCAATAATAGCAATTCTATCTTGTGGGAAAACGTTACTAACTCAGTTATCCGTTCTACGCAGGTTAGTAACTTGCAGGTAGGTGGTTTTGGCAACGTTATTTTGCAAAACAGTCGCGATAATATAATTAATGGCTTGCGCATAGGAAATTCACCGTCACATGGTCTTGTATTGAATAATTCGTCCTACAACACAGCTATAGATGTTATATCAACCAATAGTGGAAACTCAGGTATTTACTTGGTTGATGCAAATAACAATAATTTTACCGGTCTGGTTGCGGCGCATAATGATAACGGGAGCAGTTCCGATGGAGGCGGGGTTAGGCTCATTCGGTCAGCCGATAATCGGTTCATCAATGCAACCATAGTTTCAAATAGATTGAGTGGAATAGATCTTAGTGAGTCCCCTAATAATATTTTTATGAATGTTCTTGCTGTAAACAACTACACATCGTTTTTGATAGCTAACAACTCGAACGAAACAACTACATTAAACCTGGTGGCTGCAAATAACTCACGTCATGGCATATTAGTAGGAAGTGCCTCCAATAACTACTTTACGGGAGTTCTTAAAATTGGAGGTAATACTGATGTTGACTGTCTGGTCGAAGGTACCGGAGTCGCTCCTGGTGTTATTACAGCATCCTGTACCGATACGGGAATAGACGGATCCAATGTGTATTCCGGACAGTTATCGGATGCTACATTAAAAACCGGTATAAACATCAGCGGAACATTTGTAGGCAAAGTCGTTATCGATGATATTGTGAATATTTCTGATATAAATGGAAGCACTGATTTAGCAACCATTACCGATTGGGTAAATTTCGAAAACAGATTTCGTAGTTGGGGGCTGGATGGAGATTCATATCCATCAATAAACAGCCAGGGGCCGTTTCCATCCTGCGATATAGCGTATGCTTATCTGGAGTCTCAGTGTATTCAAAACGGTGGAGTTTGGCGTACGGACGGAAGAATATGGGATTGGCGCCTGGATGCAGCAGATGCTGGTGATGGCGGAATGTCGGTAGCACACCACGCGTTGGTGATTCCAACCGGCGAAGAATTTATCAACCACAGTTGGTCAGATACAAGTTCGTCTGGTTTACTTAGAAACGCGAATGAAATAATGGGTGACTTGATAGGAAACGATGACGGACTCTGCAATACAAACGAAGAATGTGTTTTTACTCACAATATTGGTGCCTACCAGGGAGATGAATTGGTTCCTGCAGCTGCATTTGTGGACAGTGCAAGGGGGGGGATAACCGGTGTGAAACTCTACCAATACACAAGCAGCGGAAAATAGTTTAACTTTTACTAGTGGTCAATGGGACCACATTTTAAGCTTACTTGTGTGCGGTGCTTCGGGGTCTTATTGCTACTCATATCTCGCTGATTCCCACGCGTGGATGGCGTGCATCCGTGTCTCGCCCCAATGGTATCCGCCAAGCTTTCCACTTTGTTGTATGACGCGATGGCAAGGAATAAGAAAGGCCACAGGGTTTGCGCCTATTGCTGAGCCAACAGCACGAGCTGCATTCGGTCTTCCAACCTTACCGGCCACCCGAGTGTAGCTTGATACGGTTCCCGGTGAAATTTCCAATAGAGCTTTCCATACACTAATCTGAAAATTTGTTCCGGTTACATGTAGAGATAGGGGGCGGTCTAAGGTTGTATTTGCACCAAATATCGACTTAACAATATCGAGAGTTCCTTCGTGGTTTTCACGCATTTGCGCATGGGGCCACTTTTGACATAACGCCTGAAGATGAGAATCTTCATCATGGTGGTTTAGAAAAGCCATTTTGCATATACCCTTTAACGTTTTGGCGATAAATACCTTTCCAAAAGGAGTGTCGTGTATCGAATGCTCGATTGTAACGCCGGTACCACCTTTTTTGTATTCGCCAGGTGTGACAGCTTCCAACTTAATGAAGTGATCATACAAACGCGAACCACTGCTCAATCCTACTGCATTGGATATGTCTAATAGAGAACTGGGTTCTGACAGTAGCTTTTTTGCTCGTTCTACGGTGAGTATTTGCAGAAATCTTTTTGGTGTAACACCGGCCCATCTGCAAAACAGTCTCTGGAAATGGAAAGGGCTCATATGTAAATGCGCAGCAATTTCTTCAAGGGAAGGTTGTTGACGCGCGTGTTCAATTATAAATGAAATAGCTTTCGCTATTCTCTCGTAGTCAGACATGATTTTTATCCAGCCACCTGCTGTTAAATCTCCAGTACCACATACAGATCAAGTATGATTAATCGACACACCACCGTCAACAACAAGCGCTGAACCGGTTGTGAAGCTCGACGCATCTGACGCCAGGTAAAGCGCGGATTTTGCGATCTCTTCCGGGGATGCCATACGCTTCAGTGCATAAAGGCTTTTTACGAAAGCTACCATTTCCGGTGTGTTCGCAAAGGATCTTCCCATTGGGGTGTCAGTAGCGCCGGGGAGTAGCGCGTTAACTCTTATTCCTCTGGGGCCAAATTCGGATGCAAGTGCCTGCGTGAGGCCAATGATTCCTGCTTTGCTGGCAGCATATGCGGCTGTGTGTGGAAATCCGGCCGTGTATCCTACAAAACTTGATGTAAAAATGAGAGAACCTGAGCCTCTGGCCAGCATGGCGGGGAGTTGGTGTTTGGCTCCCAAAAACGCACTCGTCAAATTGGTATTCAGCGTGTCTTGCCATTCCGCTAGATTGACTTTGCGAGTGTCACCCACCCATTTCATGGTGCCGGCGTTATTAAAGGCAATATCAAGTCCGCCGAAATGGTCCAGTGCTGTCTCTACCAGTGACTTGGCGGAACTTTCGTCTTTAACATCCCCTACAATCGCAACCGCAGTACCGCCAGCGAGGGATATTTCATTTACCAATTCGTTGAGCTTCTCCGGGTTTCTCGCGGTAACAACGATTTTTGCGCCCTCTCGTGCAAATAATTTCGATGTGGCATAACCTATTCCTGAACTGGCGCCGGTTACAATAGCGATTTTATCCGTTAGCGAATTCATTATTTTGATTTTCCGTGTATTTATTCGATAGAAAGTATTATGGGAGATTTATCCAATTTGCTCGAACCGAATCTTGCTATATTGTCGAAACGGCGGCAGCTGGGAATGGGTATAAAAGACGTCAAGTTGTCGGTTTAAAATTAAACACCTGACATAGCTTGTGATGTACCGGCGTCGGGGCGTTTGTCATATCTAAAGTACGCCTCAGTTATCGGATCATTGCCGTGATTTCGTGATACGCAGTACATGAAAAAATTGCGGATACGGCGAGGACACAGCGGCAAGGTCGCAGCCCGTATTTCACATGGACAGTTATCGCAGCGACAAGCCGTCCTTTGGCGGCTTGTCGCCATGTGCACATAGCGCTGAACAAAGAAACTCAACTGTAACGTTTCGCCATTCCTATACCTGCCAGACCAGCGAGCATTAGAACCATGCTGGCCGGTTCGGGTACCGTAGACACATCGCCGCTTCGTACCGCCAAAACGTTATATTCGTGGCTTTTCGGTTGTGCGTCCCAGCAGGCACAGTGCAGTTCCATTCGCCACGCCACATCAATCGCTTCCAAGCCCGTCCAATACCAGTCGTAACCGGTATTTGGATGGTTGAAAAAGGGGGCGATTTCGCTGAGTTCCAATATGTCTCCGCCACTCAATGTATTCCACAAGGAGCCTAATTCATTCTCCGTCGTGGGTACGGTTGGTCTGGGGTTAGCGGGGTTGTATGTCGGTAAACGCCAGTCGGAAACACCGCCAACGGATAACCCGGAAACCCAGGTTTGCGCTTGATCCCAACTCATGAGTCCATCACTGTCATAACCGCTGGTAAGAGAATAACGGAGATCCTGCAGCCAGGTTACATCGAGATCGGAATCGTAGATCATCCCGTCGCCACGATCTATGAGCAGGGCTTGCGCCGGAGTGCTAATAAGGAGAGCGAAAAACAGACAAGATTTATAGTTCACGATATACCTCCTTGTTTGCTACTAATGCTTTAATAATCCTGCATCAACAATACCGTTTATATAACATGCGGAAAAATATAAGTATTAATTTGAAAGCCGCTTTGCTTCTGTAAAAAAAACCGACACACGGTGTGGAAAGGATGAGAGTTTGAGCAAACTGAAATTCAAAAACTGTCTTTGGTTATATATTAATCACCTGATATAAGCCGATAGAACTGATAAAAATAAGAACCGCCCCAATAACCCGTTTAAACCCCGTGTCATTACTTAAAATCATGTCGTGTACTTTTAAGCCAATATAATGACCTATAGCGGCGGTGGGTAATAGAGCTACAGCAGACATAAACTGTAGATCTATGGAGAGCAGTGCGAAGGTACTCATTTTGATCGCAACAAGCGTGAACCACAACACGAACAGAGTATTACGTAATTGTTGATGCGTTACATTCCGGGCAAAGACCGCGACCATCAAAGGAGCGCCGGTGAGGGAGGTGCCCGCTATATAGCCGCCTGAGACCAGAAACATACGATCCAGCCAATTGTTGTTACTGACAAGTGACCAGTTCATTAACCAGATGACGGCATAGATGAGCGTGACACTGTATATAAAAATAACTAACCACTGATTGGGGAAAGTGATGAGTCCAAAAACGCCTACCAGAGCTGAGGGAACGATCAATGGGCCGGCTCGTTTCAAATAGTTCCAGTCTACATTATTCAAACGGGTACGTAAGGTAAGGCCTGAAAAGATCAGCAGATGAAAGCCGATGATAGGAAGCCAGTCTATGGGCTGGTTGTGAACAAATAGCAGTAAGGGTAGTCCAAGTGCGGCACCGCCAAACCCCAGGCCGGAGCGGACAAATCCGGTCCAAACAAAAAGCAAGGTAGTTAAAACGATTTGATGGGTCTCAAAAGTAAATAGCATCGAAGTGCCTTAAAAAATCGGCATTATACACGCAAGAGACTCCGGGCGGAGCATTATGAAGAGGAATACCGCCGCGGCTTAAGACTGAACGCAACAGTACAATCGGGGTGGGAACTGTTCCCGCCCGTTTTTTGTCAAGTACGATGATTTGTTCTTCCCCTGGCATGGTTGGAGCACTTCTGATTCGCTGCATATCGCAACGCCGATGGGTTGAATGGTAGATAGTTCTGTTCGTATTAATATACGGTTTTGATCGCGTTTTATTCCCCGGAAAGTAAAAAAATATTTTGTGCATGAAAAGGAATAAACAGGTGCCTGGTTGTGTATATGTCTTTGTATGCAGGTCTTGTGTACAGAATAGAGAATTCGAGTCCAAAACAAACTATCTATCGTTCAAGGAGAATAACAATGTCTATTGGAAAACACATAGCTCTTTCTTTGTTTGTCGCAGGAAGTGTGGTAGCGATGCCCACACTAACCATGGCTGATGATGATTATAAGCCTATTACAGTAAAGATGTTTGCGCCGGCTAAAGGCGATCGCGCCGGACTGGGCGGTCGAGGCTGGTTTGTGGATTTGATGGTGAACTTTGAAAAAGGGCTGGAAAGTAGTGGTTTTTCGAATTTTCAAATAACCGGACCGGGTCCCCATAATAATGTGGCGCCGTTTCCCGGAACGTTTTCCCCAGGGGCCGATGATCGCTTACCCGGATTGATCGTTTTGATCGAGACGACCACTATTGGTGCCGGTTCGTGTCAAAATTTAGCTAATTTGTTCAATCTAACCGGTGTAAGCAATGTTGATGGGGAAGAAGTCGAGATTTGGGATACATGGATTGTTGGTGCGCCACTGTTTGGTGTAAACACCAAGAGCACGATATATGTCGCCGTGGCGGACGACAAAAACCGGGATGGGATCTATAATGATGCCCCTGATGTGGTAACTGATATAAACGGAGATGGTGTTTGTAACAAACAAGACCTGAAAGATTTAGGCGTCGCATCAAATATTGCAAAGGTCAAGTTTTTTATAAACTAGCAGCCAATATTGCCGTTAAACCTGAGGGATGTTTGCTGTCAGTCTGGGGTTACCATGGAGGCTGCGTGCGCTCACTCCGGTTGGTCGATTTACAGATCCCTGGTCGGGTGGAATAACTCCACCCGACTATTTGCTTATATTGGCTACAAAAAATCCAAGCAATTGCTGTAATTGACGTCGGTTGGGGTCTGGCTAAAGAAAACTGACATTGAGTCCGCGGATGCCAAGAGTAAGCTGTCTGATAAACACAATTGACCGTTAGATACGGCCACCAACACTTCCGTGGTGCCTGCGCCACCGGTAGTGACATCTTCTACGTTCAGACGATAACCCATTGGCCCGGAAGCCAACGTTTCCGAGCCAAGCTCGGTAAAGCTCAGATCAGTGAAGTTGCTCCAGTCGTATACAGCAGTTCCTGTGCAGGTAGGGTTGCTATAAACTTCGCCTTGCTCATATAGATTGCCGTTAGACGCGAAATTGTAACTGACAATCCCCCACACCGGACTACCGCCGGGATTGCTGAGAGATTGGCAGCCAATGGTTCTCCAACACCCTAAGTACGGTGAACTACCACTACCACAGGCAACATTACCGACACTCGGTCCGGCGCTGTCACCACCACAACCGGCCAATGAGATTATTAGGCATAAAGAGGTGAAGAGCTTGTACATGGGTCTGGATGGGGATAATTGAATTAAGTATGCAAAATGTGTGACACAATTTAATACTCAACCGTTGGCGAGCAGAAAGAGGAGCACAGGGAGCTCGTCAAATACCGTTCTGCATTTCGTAAAAATTATTATAACACTTACCAGTGATCGGATCCGGTTGCCCCCCCAGTTTGACGTTGTGGAAAGCTATTTTTCAATGAGTTATTAGCCAAAACTAGAGGTTGGATAACATATATGCTCCAAAAAAAATTAACTTGTCAGTTTAACTTTAGGTGTATTTTTCACTTTTTTTCCTAAATGTGTGACGCATTTCATCGATAACATGAGAAGTCTGTCAATTGTTAAAGGGAAATAGCGATGTTCACCAAAAATAATTGCTGCGATACAACAAGAAAACTCGAAAGTCAACTGAACTTTTACGAACGCTGTCTCAGTAGCAGTTTGCTGGTGATAGTATTTTCCGTGTTGGTTCTTCTGGGTGCTAAAGCATACACCAAACAAGATGGTGAAAATCCGGTGAACCCGCTTAGTAATAATGACTCTGTTGCTGCTTACAACGATTCAACGCCTTCTTTTACTGTACCGATGTTAGACTCTTTTACCGTTCCTTCTGCGCCCGTATCAACACCCGCCGGATATTGGAAATCCTACAAGGTCGCCAAAGGTCAAAATCTGGCGCTCATTTTCAAACAATTGGATATCAATACGGATTATCTGCGAGCAATGATACAAGCTGACCCCCTCGCGAAACGTCTGCAACAAATTAAACCGGGGCAACTGATAAAAATTCGCTATGTGAATGATGATTTTGCCGGGCTTGAATACGTCGCTGAACCCACTTATAGCCTGGTAGCCCTGCGTGAGGGTGATTCGTTTGTGCTTTCAGAAAACAAAAAACAATACGAGAAAAAGACGCATCGGGCATCCGCGACAATTCATTCTTCCCTATTTATTGCGGCTAAGAAGGCCGGAATTTCGGAAAAGACTGCAATGGAACTGGCACAATTGTTTGGTTGGGATATCGATTTTGCCTTGGATATTAGGGATGGTGACAAATTTTCAGTGGTTTACCAAACGCTCCACCATGGTGGCAAAAAAATAAAGACGGGTAATATACTGGCTGCGGAATTTGTTAATAAAGGCAAAGTATACCGGGCTGTGAGATATACGGATCCGGAAGGAAACTCGGGCTATTATAATCCTCAAGGCGAAAACATGCATAAGCCATTTCTAAGGACCCCGGTGGACTTTACCAGAATCAGCTCCCGATTTGGCAGTCGGTATCACCCGGTGTTAAACAAAATGCGAAGCCACAATGGCGTTGATTATGCCGCACCTCACGGTACGGTGGTCAAAACTGCCGGTGACGGGAAAATTATTTTTCGTGGTACTTTGCGCGGATATGGTAAGACGGTGATAGTTGAACACGGTGCTCAGTATCGGACACTGTATGCTCATCTGCAGAGCTATAATAAGAAGCAGCGTACGGGAACTGTGGTTAAGCAAGGGCAAACCATAGGCTATGTTGGCAGCTCCGGTTTGGCAACGGGACCACATTTGCATTATGAATTTTTAGTTAACGGTGAGCATCGCAACCCATTGACTGTAAAACTGCCCACGGCTAAACCCCTTAACGAAAAGTACGTGGCGGATTTTCAGCAAAAAGCCAGTTATTCACTGTCCATGCTTAAAAGTACGACTGGCAATCTATTGGCAATGAACAGTTTTGCACAATAGGGTGAATTGCCACGTTCTGTAAAGAATCGCATTACGAAGCATCCAGTCACGCTCCTTCCCCACGTCCGTGTGGGGAAGGCTTCCGCTTCCTGCTCATGCTCCCTCCCTACATAAGTAACACCGTAAATGCTCTATAGCGGTGCGTGAGCTGTGTTCAGCAATTTCAACGCTGGGGTTCCTTACCGCAACAGACGCCAATAGTTATGGATAATCTGTCACTACACTTAACAATTAATAGCAATGGGTCGATACAGAATTTGTAAACTAATCAAACAAACGCCAAATCGACATGCGGGTCGACAAAAGTAATTCGTCCAACTATGGGATAATTGTCTGTGGGTGGAAACAGATGGACGACTGGTTGTCATATATGTTCGGGCTCAAAACCTATTAGGCGTATGGGGACATTCGATAGAGGTTACTCGGTGGCAGTAGGGATCGAATACGGCAGTGTAATAAAGAGAAATACCCTAGAGGCGTTTGTCATAGTGTTTTTAGTGCTGTGTTTGTTCCTGCTGTTGTTAAGGCTGTTTGATTTTATGTTTCCCAATGGAACGTCCATAAAGGACGTGGTTACAGAATCGCAAGTGTTTCGAATGTCCGGTGCTGCCAAGGATAAACAATATACTGTTGAATTGGGAGGCGAGAGTACTGACTCAGAAAGTAATTACCCTGTAGTTGCGAATATTCAAAGCCTTAAAAACGTAGTAAAAAATAAACCCGCAAACGCTATTGCCTGGGAGACGGCGAAAAAGGGGCTGTCCTTGCGCAACCGGGATGCTGTTCAAACATATACAAAAGCCAGCGCAACCATTGCTTTTAGCAATACCGATACACTGATATTAGACTCAAACTCTATGATTATTATAAATAAAATTAACGTAGATGCGGTCAGGCAGGAGCGGCAGGCCCGAATCATTCTAACGACCGGTCGGCTACGAAGCAGAATTCGAGCGAGCCGCGAATATAGGAAAAGAGTTGAAGTGGAAACCGGCAATATTGTTACTACGGTGAAAAACGCCAGTACAAAACAGACGACAGACTTTGAAGTTAAAGTGAATCCCGATCAGTCATCCACAATCACCATATTGGCAGGGGAGGCCAGTGTTAGCTCTCAAGGAAAATCTGTTTCTATTAAACAGAATCAAGCCGTCACTGTGACACCGGGAAAACCGATTCCAAAACCGGTCTATCAGCCCGCGTCGGTCCGTACCGTTACACCAAAGGATAATACCTTATACAATTACCACACAGTTCCCCGTCAAGTGGCATTATCTTGGGCGCCCTTGGCGGAAGCTGACAGTTATGACGTGATCATCGCGCAGGATCCCGATTTTCGGACAGTAATCACCAATGAACGGATCGATCGTACGACTTTTTCACACAATAAACTTACCGAGGGCACCTACTACTGGAAAGTTAGAGCGAATATAGGTTGGGTAGAAGGGGTATTTAGTAAAACTAAAGTTATCAAAGTGGTAAAAGAAAGGGAACCGCCAAAAATGAAGGTGAATTACCCGCCGGCTACTATTGCGAAACCCGAGTATGAAATGACGGGTACAACCGGAGCTGATGTCAGCCGGATTATTATTAATGATGTCCCCGTGGATGTGTCTCCTACAGGTGAGTTTCGTCACAAAGTTGCTTTAAAAAAAGGGGCAAATATTATTGTTGTAGAATCCATCGACAATGAAGGTAATGTAAAGTATGAAACAAAAATGATTACCTACACTGGAAAATAGTTATGATGCGAAAATTTAAAACACCCATTCGACATAAATTATTGGCTGCTTCACTGATTGTAACCACAGCAGTAGTCAGTGTCATTACCTTTACGATGGCCAACTTGTTTCATCAGGACAAGAAAACATATATTCACGATTTAACCTCAACCATGGTGATTCACAACACCTCGGAAATTAAAGCGCTATTGAAGGGCTATAAAAATCGGTTGGAATTCTTTGCGAGAATATTGGTGGATGAAAAATTGGAGGAGTTCACACAGCAGAGATTACTGCAAGAGATATTTGTAGATTTTCAGGACTTGATTGCGATTACCCTGGTCCGAAAAAATAAGAAAGATCTGACACTTTATGATCCGAGCATGCTTAACACTGCCGGAATCAATAAGAGCGACTACACCAGCTATCGTTTGTCCAAGCCAATACCTGAGCAGCAGCTTAAGCAACACGGCGTCTATATAGAAAATTCCACCATTCACAAAAATTTACCCAGTTTCACTTTGGTGTTTGGTATTGATGCCACGACCGTGGTCTCAGCAATTATCCGACTGGATAGCATTATGGAGATTGCGCAGCGTTCAACGCTGTTCCAGACCTATATTCTGCATTCAGATAATACGTTGTTTTCACACCTGGATCCGGTACTGACAAGGGATCCGGAGGAGCTTATCTCGTCTGAGTTGCTGGGTGATGTCCGTAATCCACATAGTTTAGGCATCACCAAGGAGTATCATCATAACGGGGTGGATGTGATTGGGGGGTTTGCCAATGTGGGGGTGGGTAATCTACTTGTTGTGTCGCAAATTCCCAAAACTGCCGCTTTTCTATCAGCAAGATCCCTATTGGAAAACCTTATCTATGTTGCCTTAGGGTTATTGTTAGTGACAGTGTTAATCAGTCTGGTGTGGGCATTCAGGTTAACGCGACCGTTGGAGTTGTTATCAAAGGCCACTAAAGTCGTGGGAGCGGGTCATTTCGATATCAAATTGAATATACACTCCAGTGACGAAATCGGGGATCTGGCCCATTCTTTTGATGAAATGGCGCAAGGCTTAAAGTTAAGGGAGGAAAAGTTGGAACAGGCGAAGAATGCCTTGATTCAATCCGAGAAGATGTCTGCCTTTGGGCAACTCAGTGCCGGGATAGCGCATGAGGTTAAAAATCCCCTTACAGGAATACTAGGGTATGCCCAACTGGCTAAGCGAAAATTGGATGAGAACAGTCCGTTGATGAAAAACCTGGAAGTAATTGAACGGGAAACTAAACGTTGCAAAGCCATAATTGAAAACTTAATGAAATTCGCCAGATCCGATGCGAGCGAGCGTCGGCCTGTCTTGATGGATTTGAACAATGCAATTCAGCATGCCGTAGAGATTGTTGATCACCAGCTTAACCTTAACGGTGTTTCCATACAGTTAAAGTTGCAGAGTCAACTACCACAGATTTTGGGAGATACAAACCAATTAGAGCAAGTCGTCATGAACCTGTTGATCAATGCTCAACATGCCATGGAAGGAGCGGCAGGTACGGTGACCATATCCAGTCGTATGACTGAACAAAATACCGTAGAAATTCTAGTTACCGATAATGGACCGGGTATGTCAGCGGAAGTACAGGCGAAAATATTTGAACCATTTTTTACCACCAAGAAGTCAGGCGAGGGTACGGGGCTTGGATTGTCAGTCAGTTACGGCATAATTCAGGATCACTCAGGCAAGATTCGGGTACAAAGTGTTTTAAATCAAGGTACTGTGTTTGTAATCACATTACCCATACCTAGTTCAAGCGACATATCTCAACGCACAGGTACCGATCCCCTTTAGTCCTGGTTCACAAAAATGTGGTGGAGTTCTAATTTTACGTTTGGTCTTCCATATACAATCCTTGAGGATAAATTATTACCATAGTGAAAACGCTTAAGAAATCATTAAGATAAGCCGATTAAAGAACTAATGGTTTTTTTTTGAGACATTGTTGTAACATGTTGTTATTTAAAAGAATGAAATATTCGTGAATCCTGCCTGCGCCAATGTTTCCCGTACAGTTCTGAGCGACAGACGCGTTCTAGTTGTCGACGATGAGGTTCACATTGTCGAACTGCTTACTTCAATTCTCGAGGAAGAAGGGTATGAGGTGATCGGTGCTTCCAGTGCAGAGGAAGCTTTGGCTTATATGGAACAATACGCGGTTCCATTAGTGGTCTCGGATATTCGCATGGGGGGAATGAGCGGTCTGGAACTCGTTGGTGAAATCAAAAAAATAAACAGTTCGGCTGAAATCATCATTATCACCAGCCATGCGTCCATCGAAAGCGCAGTTTCTGCGCTACGCGCCGGGGCTTATGATTACGTGCTCAAGCCGTTTGATGATATTGAAGTAATATCAATGGCGGTTAAACGCGCGTATGAAAAAAGTGTTTTGGTAAAAGAAAATGCCGATTTGTTGGATCAGTTGTCAGAGTTTAATATCCAACTTGTGAAAGCAAATAACCGATTGAAAAACCTCGTGAATAGAGATGGCCTTACCGGCGCCTACAATCATCGATATTTTCAGGAGGCGCTTAATCAGGAATTTGTTCGAGCCAAACGCTACGGTAAAAGGTTTTCGGTTGTGTTTGTTGATTTGGATGATTTTAAGCAAATTAATGATACCTACGGACATTTGGTTGGTGACCAAGTGTTGGTTGCAGTGACCAAATTAATTACAAAAAGCGTGCGTGATGTCGATCTGGTTGCCCGCTACGGTGGTGAAGAGTTTGTACTGCTTTTGCCGGAAACCAGTGACGATGGAGCCATGGCTTGCGCTGAAGGAATTCGAAAATTGCTTTCTGAACTGGAAATTACCAACGAACACAATTCTATAAGAATAACCATCAGTTCCGGTGTTGCACTAGTCACTGATAATTGCGATTCGGCTCAAGATGTGGTTCAGCGTGCAGATGCGGCGTTGTACCAAGCAAAAAAAATGGGTAAAAACAAAGTCTGCGCTGCCAAATAACCTCCCTGCTTGCTTTCCCGAAATGCAGAAAGTGATATAAGTCTCATTTTTTGTGCGATGACAATCGAATTTGACAAATATGTGACTTTGAGCAGCTTATTTACTCCAAAAAATACGAAACAGCAGGATAGAAAGTCTGACTATAGGTGAGTGGTGGTGATGAGTAATAAGATTATAGATCCTGCGATTTTTTCCGATTTGGTTCCCATTAAGGCGTTGAGTCCGGATCATTGTAAGGAACTGGCAGCAAAATCCAGGATTCTCAAATCTAAAGCGGGTCAGGCTTTATATAATGCTGAGGATGCAAGTCGCCGGGTTTTTTACGTCATAAAGGGTGAGGTAGAGCTTATTCAAAAGGGTGCTCCGACGCGTTCTGTTGTGGGAGGGACTAAACACTCCAAATTACCATTGGAGCGTCAGCAGTGTTCCGCTAAAGCGAAAACCGATTTGGTTTGTTTAAGTGTGGATGCAGATTTACTGGACAATATGTTAGCCTTAGAGCAGTCGGGTCGCATCGAATTGCAGGAACTTGAAGATGAAGACTGGATGACCAAAACCCTTCAATCCAGCCTTTTTCATAAAATACCCCCTTTAAACCTTCAGTCGTTTTTCATGCGCATGGAAGAAGTAGCGGTAAAATCCGGCCAAATGGTATTTAATCAGGGAAGTGAGGGAGATTCATTTTATATCATTCGTAAGGGGCAGTGCCAGGTGGTGCGTCAAACTCGGTCTTCGTCGACCGGATTGGTTCTGGCAACGCTGGGTGTGGGTTCTTTTTTTGGTGAAGAAGCGCTTATATCCGACTCCAAGCGAAATGCATCTGTGGTTATGACGACCGATGGCGTCCTTATGCGTTTGAAAAAAGACGATTTTCAAGAGTTGTTGCGGGATCCGGTACTTAAGTCCATCCAGTACAGCGACATCATGTCAGATCCCAATCTGGTGTGGTTGGATGTGAGATTGCCCAATGAATACCAAAGTCGTCATTTAAAAAACAGTGTTAATGTACCTTTTCCTCTATTACGCTCCAAACTGAATAAGCTGGATCGAAGTAAACGCTACGTCGTTTATTGTGATACGGAAAAACTCAGTTCGATGGCAACATTTCTGCTCAATCAAAATGACATTGATGCCTTTGTTTTAGATGGAGGATTGAGCAATGTCCCGCAGGATTCAATTTCCTAAAGGAGAAATAAGTTCCAATCCGATCGGTTTTCGAACGGAAACGCCACATAATAAACCAATTAAAACAAAGGGATAAAATGTAATGAGAGGCCGTCACTCACCTTAAGCCAAAATTAATAAAACGGTAAGAGAAGCTTCATCCCCCTGAGCTTTACTTACTATAAGGAAAGATTTCACACATCAACAAAGGGGGATGTCATGAATAATTCAGATCGAGTAGGTAATTTGAGCACGGTTTCACGCCTTGTTCGCGTCGGTGCGGGTGCTACATTGATCGGCGTGACCATGACTACAACCGCAACGCCACTGGGCTGGTTGGCCCTGCTGCCCCTATTGGCAATCTATCCCATGTTTACGGCAGTTACGGGCTGGAGCCCGTTGAAAGCACTACTGGGTTCTCAGGGCGAACTGTCAACGCCGGTTCGCGTTGTTGCCGCAACAGTGGGAATAGCAGCTATCGGCAGCGTTTACGTAGTTACTGCACCATTGGGTAACTTGGCAGTTCTGCCGTTGCTGGGTATTTATCCGGTGTTTGCTGCGATTGCAGGCGTAGAACCTCTTACCGCACTGTTCAGTAAGACTGAGACTGAGATTGTCGTTGAGCAATCCGAGGAACTGCCTGAGGAACAAGGCACCGAAGAACATTACGAAGTGGATTATCCCCACGCCGCTTAAGGCAGTGCCGGGATGACGAATCGAGCGGGAGTGTTCCCGCTCGATTTTTTCTTGAAAACCTGAGCTTATTCTTCCCCTGATTTTCATAGTACCTTTGTCTTTATGACTTAACCTATAGGCGTTATATCCTCCGGCCTTCATTGGTTCTAGTATAAAACAAAAGCAGCAATTGGTTCGGCGCGATTGCGTAACAATGTTTTGTTGATGGAGTACAGGGTAATGAAAATGGTGGCTTGGGTTTTGCTGATGCTGTTTACCAGCGTGTCCTACGCCGAGCCCAACTTCTATCTCTCTCCTCAGATAGGTGTAGGGCGAGTTCATGTTAAGGCCGGTAAAACCCTATATGGGGAAAGCTATACTTCGGGTGGTTTCGCGGCGTCGCCCAGAATGGGGGTGCGTCTATCCAATGATTTTGTGTTTGAAGTTGCATCTCAAGTTAACGCCGTTATATCTTTTGGGGATTCTTACGACGTGTCTCAAACACAGATACTATTCGGGAAATCATTGAAAGTCAGCAATCGCTCGCGTCTGATAAATAAAATTGGTTTGTCTAAATGGGAACTTAGGGGGTATGAGTCACCCTTTCTCAATCCGGGGCCCGAAGACAGGTCCAGGCTTACCGGGGTGGCACCGGTCTATGTTTTGGAGTGGGAAAGGAACGTCAACCGGTTTTTTGCATTTGGCATTAACAGTTCATTTCTATTGGCTGATTTTGGCAGTGCTATGTCGGGCTGCTTTTTACTAAAATTAAAAATCCCTTGAAATAGCTTGTATACCTAAGTTTAGAAGGTAAACCAGCCCGGCAGTGCCGGGCTGGACATGTTTTTAGGGGGCGAGCAGTGGAATTCCCGCTGTTCCCAGTTCACTGATGATGTTCCCGATCGGGCTGTATACATACCGACGAATGTCCTGTTGGGTTGGATCGTTTTTGTCAGCTATCCCGCCAATAAGTATTCCGGCAATTTTAGCATCTGTATTTAAGTCCCAATAGAAAACCGGTGCGCCGCTGTCGCCGGTAGCTGAAATACGCAGATTGTCTCTAATGTCAGGGTAGCTTTCCAGGTAAGTTTGGTTTTGACACAACAGTAGGGTGTCCATAAGTGGACCGGCGAAAATGTCAAAGCAAGTGGATTCAATTTTTGATACTGTCCAACCTGTGGTTTGGCCGACTTTTTCCAAGACATCGCCAACGAGTTGGTTAGACACAAATCCACTTACAGTAAACTCCGGAGAATTATGGTCAATGACTCGTGATGCCAGCCAATTCGTGGTTTTAGCGACACTACCGGTTCGCGTTGGCATTCCTCCATAGTTAACATATGCGGAGTCGCTTAAACGGCAGGTGATGCCCGGCGGGCATCCTGGAAGTGTGATGAAAGGGGGATCCAATTCTTCCACTCCGGAGTTGTTAGGCGAGTCCGGTTGGAAGAAAGTGGTTGCACTAACCGATCCTGGCTGTTCAGTACAATGTGCGGCAGTAACAAATCCGGCGATATTCAGCCAAAGGAATGGGCGTGCGCTGTTATATCCGATAGTGCAACCAAAGGTTCTGCCGTCTGCAACCCTGGAAATGCGAATGCCCCCTTGTTTTTCCGGAAAAAATTCCATATTCATGTGATTGTAAGGGATCAATACTTTACCTTGGTCTATGATTACTGCGTGAAGCGGAATACCCAGTCCGGCGAGTTCATACTCCAGTTTGGCTTTATAGCGAGCCACATCAGGAACGCCAATACTTATTCGGTTTTCGGATTCATTGATATCCAACGTTAGTATAAGCTTTTTAAATATATTGGTTCTAATTTCGTTGCGCCAGGAGAGCAGGTCCTTGAAACCATAGGCGGCGCTATGATAGATCGGGCCTGTGTTGGTGGGTTTCTTTACCAGCAGGCGATCCTTGACGGCGCCCATGGGTGCACTCATTCTGTTGATGCCAAATACGGCGCGCAAACTGCTTAACACTGCTTTCTTTTCTTCTGACGAAATTTCAGGGCCGGCCGGTTTTATGTGAATATTGAGACGGCCATAGTCATCAAAGTAGACGCCACCAAATCCGGGGGCCTTATCTGCGACTCTGGCAAATTGATCGTCCAGCGATACAAAGTTGGCGGCGGTTGCTGATGCAGTAAACAACAATGCGGTGAACAGTAGAAGAAAATTAATCAATATTGCTGAAGGTATGCGTTGATATTTCATGGTAACTGCCTTTTTGTTGATTCTTTTCACGTAGAGTATACGTAGAATATTTTCCAATCGCTTACATCGGCTGGATTTGTAGTATATCGGAAGTTACGCTATGTCCTGGGAGGGCCTGAGACGGTTCGGAGAATAGATAAATATGATGCTATTTGAATCGGTGCTGGGTGATGGTAGGATGCAGGAACTATTTGAGTTTGGTAGAGGATAACACATTGGAAATCTGGGTTGACGCGGATGCCTGTCCCGTGGTGATTAAGGAGATTTTGTTTCGGGCAGCGGTAAGAACGCAAACACAAGTTACGCTCATCGCTAACCAATTCATCAAAACACCGTCTTCCAAGTACATTCGCAGCGTAAGGGTGGACTCGGGTTTTGATGTGGCCGACAATGAAATTGTGAAACGCGTTAAAACCGGTGACCTGGTCATTACCAGTGACATTCCATTGGCGGATGAAGTATTGAGTGAGGGCGGGGCAGCGTTGAGTCCCAGAGGCGAATTATTCAGCAAGGATACGATTAAAGCCAAGCTCAATATGCGGGACTTTATGGATACGTTACGCAGCAGCGGTGTGCATACGGGAGGACCGTCCGGTTTGAGTCAAGCGGATCGAAAAGCATTTGCCGATCAGCTTGATCGTTGGCTTGCAATCAAACAAAGACAAGAGAACTAATCTTTCACTTAATCCACCGCAAAAGAAGTCCAATGCAGCAAACAGGCCGCTGCACAATTCAGTTGTCGTAAAGGGCTTTTTCCGGCCGCTTGGCGAGAACGGGTCTGAAATACTCACGCATGTGCTGTATGTCAGCGTCCACATTATCCGACAATTCCATTACCGGTCCGAAGACGGTGGCACGTTTACGATAATCCACAGCAACCAATTGCACGGGCACTTGTGCTTTTTTGGCGATATGCCAAAATCCGGTTTTCCAGTGGGGTACGGGTTTGCGGGTTCCTTCCGGAAAGATGGCCAGTAAAAATCTGTCGTGGTTGTGAAACTGATTGGCCATTTGGGTAACCATATCCGTGCGTTCACTGCGTTCAACCGGAATGGCTCCCACGTAGCCCAATAAGGTGCCAATGATTCCTTTGGTGTATTTGTTGGCTATGAACCATGAGGCGTGCAGTCCGGTTGCTAATAAAACACCAAAGTTGTTGGTAAAGTCCCACCAGGAAGTGTGTGGCGCCATGACAATTACGAATTTGGGTGATTGGCAAAACGACCCTTCAATACGCCAGCGACAAAGACGCAAAATACTGCGTCCCAGCCATTTGCTGAAGGCATTGCCCCGTCGGGGTAGGTTGTCACCGGGTTCAGGGATGTACATATAGCTGTCCGTTGATCATGGAAAAAGGTACATTATACGTTAGCGGCAATGATTCTGATAAACACTGATGAGATAATTTGCGAAAATAATTCTGTAGGTCGAAACTAAAAGTAAACCGGGATCAGTATAATAGATGTCTGAATCGGGGAGCAGGGAGAGTCCAATGCAATCAAATCATTTTTTGTCCAGAGGTGAAAGTGTCCGGATCAATTACAATGTGCAAACAGGTAATGTGGTGTTGTTACACGCATCCGGGCTGCAAATATATTACGTACAGAACAACGAATGGAAAGAATTTAATCTAAATGAATCTGTATCAGTTCCGTTGCCGTATGAGGGTTTGATCAGAATACAAGCGCTCGCCGCCGGGAAAAACTCCGCTACCTTAGTTAATGTAGATGAGCAGGGCAATGAACAGGATCGTTTGGAGATAAGGGCCGATGTATGTAGGGTTTCCTTGAAAAACGACAGTGATCGTGATGGAGATGTGGATCATGCAGACAGCGGCAATGAAGCCTGGGTTTGGGGTAGCGGTCAGAGAGGGGCGGTATTACTGGTCAACAATGATTTGGACATTTCCGAGATTGATCCGGCCTTGGGACATTTTTCCGAGTGGTCTAAATTCAGAGTTGAAGACACTTTATTGGATACGTTTCCAGAGAATGTTTACCTTAGCTTAACTGCAACGGAAGGATCGGCCGCTCGCTTTACCGTTTACGCGCAAGACATCGATGGCAGTTATGTCAGAATCCTGGGTAAAGATCCTAAAGGCGAGCAAGCTCCGCTGGTGAGTTCCGAACCTCTTTCGATCAAAGGGGGAGAGTATTTTATCGAAGCCCATGAATACCCAGGCGCAAATTTTGAAGGTCTGATTACATTAGAGTTGTTATTGGTCCAGGGACGGTCTGTTTTGGCCACGGATTCCATGGTGTTTAGAGTGGCACCCTGGATTATGACACCCAATACCCTGGCGGCGGAGCGAGTGTTTACCTGTCGAATCGCAGACGGCGGTAACAGCAATGAACGGTTTCTTCATGGATTGGCCACTGCCTTGGATACGATGGGTGTGCCCTTGACGGTGATTGAGCCGCAAGACCACATGGGGGATCGCTGGATACAGGATGAAATCGAATTCGGTTATGTTCAGGGAAGCAGCCATATTTTACCCGTCGTGATGGACAGTCCCAGGGATCGAGGCCTGGACGATTTTCCTGAGCGGGCTTTACTGGGGCCTGACTTCGGCCATTTTCAAGTGGGTGGTAGCCGGCCCAATTCCCTGGATTCCTTCGGAAATTTGGAGGTCAGTCCACCGGTAACGGTCAATGGACGCTATTATCCTTTTGGACGAATCGTGTTTGGTGGAAAAAAGTATGGTGACTATTCTGAAGCCAACCGTCAAATGATGCCGCAATTACGCAAGTTTCTGTATGCACAAAAAGTTCAGGCCCCCTTTGAGATATACACTGACTGGTTGTCTGTGGGGCATGCCGATGAAATTATCTGTTTTGTCCCGGCCAATAATGATGTGGGCTTTGAAGTGTTGGTTGCTTCACCGCAACGAGCCAAAGCTATTTTGGAACGTTTAAAAATTACCGGTTATGGCAGTAGTACTTTGTTTGAAGGACGAATGCGTGGTGAGCCGGGCAGCGGCATATCCGCAGAGATAGCCGTTAGTGACTTGCTGGATGACACAGGATTTTGGCTTGATAATATGGAATACCAAAATCATATGGATTCTAATATTGAGATTCTGAAACGCAACTTGGGTGTTGACGATCGGCACATCATACAAATACCGGTTTTATTTCACCCGGCAGGTACAAATCGGACAGTCGCTTATTTTCCAGACATGGTTAATCACCTGGTCATTGACAACACCAGCATCGTACCCAAGCCCTACGGTCCGGTCATTGAAGGTCTGTGCGCTTTTGAACAAGCGTTTCGGGATGCCGTACCGGAGCGCTCCGTCGTGTTTATTGATGATTGGTATTCCTATCATGAAATGTTAGGTGAAGTACATTGTGGCACCAATATACAACGTAAGCCTTTCCGAAATCGCTTATGGTGGGAATATAAGCCGGATGGCGGTTACGATATATAGGTGCCAGTCGCGACAACAGCGAAGTGACTTCAGTTGATTTCATCGTCGCAATTTGGAGATTGACCGAGCAAGCGTCTGCCGAGTCAATCTCCTTGCACTGTGAATCTCCTCGCGCTAAAGAGGCTTTTCAATTCTTTGCAGGTTAAATAGTAAACAGATCTCAATATTGTCTCCGCTATTGACACTAATTCAGATCGAGCTATTATCAAACTATGTGTAATCTTAGTTAGTGAAATTAAACTATAGAAATATAAAAATAAATAATGGACCCGGTCCAATATAAGAATGATCGAATTGATTATTTTTTAACTAGTGCAGTGAATTTTGTTGGTGGAACTATAAGCAGCCGTTAAAACCCATGCCTGTTCGGTCCTTGAATGCGGTCATTGCGATTGCATGAGGCGAACGCAAGCAGACAGGCGTGAGATCGCCAGATCGTTGTTTTGTGCTGTGATTATTCTGGCTGTCAGCCGGCAGCAGGTTTTCCAATCCCCAAATGTCCTGCACGTGTAAACCCAGAGAGGCCGGGAACCATGACGTGCAGTGCGCTTGTTACGCCGTTAAAACCATCTATGTCTGAAGTATCTGACTCCAGCTCCCATGGGTGCACAACGGTGTCAGATCCTGAAGCCTGGGTACGCAAAGTACTTAGCTCGGAATTGGATATTGATTTCTCACTACTTGATAAGCGTATCGACGCTTATTTGTCTCATCTAGTGGCCCGTTGTCCTACCGTCATATCCAATCACGTTCTTCGAATACATTGGATGGCGCGCAAACGTGATGCGGATAACTTATACGGTTCTTTGGTGGATTTATTTATTGCCTTGAAATCCGAGGGACAACATTTAAAACAGCGGATGCTGCAATTCGCCAAACCCATTTTAAAAGCACAACAGTTCAAAATTTTGTATCAAGCCATCCAAAAATCAGTGGATGGTGAAACTTTCCTGTATACCCGTACCTCGGTTTTAAGCAAAGGTTACATTGGCATATCCGAGTTTATTGACACATACCCCAGCATTGCGCACCAGGACAAAATCAGCAGGCTTGTTTTCTCTGCGAATGAATACATTGAATATGGACAAGTGGAAGAGGCGCAGCGCTTATTGGAACAGGGTTTGGTGCAATATCCTCACTCCAAGGAACTGCAACTTCAACTTCTCGAAATTTATCTGGCGACTTGGGATCTGGAGTCTTGTCTGGGTATGTATCAGCAATTATCCCATGAACATATTTCTGACCATGATATATGGGTTCAAACCGCAAAGAAGATTCGAAACGCCTTGCGCAGTACTCAAAGCAACACCCAAAGCAATACCCAAAGCAACAACCTTGACCTTAGTGAGACCACGATTTTATCTGATGCCGAACTAAAAGGAGCATCATTATGAGACCGGGTTCGCCTACCATACGAGTGGCAATATGTGGTGCCCAAGGGCGTACATTCCGTACTTTGCAGTTATTTTTTCAAGACCAAGAAAGTCCTGTTTATGAGTTGGTGTCTGAATATGAGGCAGATATAGGCATTTTGGATCTGGATGGGGAGTCTGCCCAAGTACGGCTGCAAAAGTACCGTGATCTATATCCCAATCGACCCACCATCGTATTATCCGATGTCTATAAAAATATTGCCGGTACTTTTTTTGTTCGAAAACCATTCCATATCGCCAGTTTGACTCGCGCTTTAAACCAGGCTGCGGTATTTGTG
>JAOUJW010000041.1 GCA_029882975.1 Gammaproteobacteria bacterium | reverse complement strand
CGCCACCATCACCTACACTCCCAACACCGGGTTCAGCGGATCGGACAGTTTTCAATATTCCATCTCGGACGGCAATGGCGGCACCGGCACCGCTACTGTCACCGTCACTGTCGCCCCCAACACCAATCCGGTTGCCACCGATGACAGCGCCGAAACCGCTTTCAATACCGCCGTGACCGTCAACGTCCTGACCAACGACACCGATGTCAACGGAGATAGCCTTAGCGTTACTGCAATCGCTGTCGCACCGGGCAACGGCACTGCCGTCATCAATGGCGGCGCCACCATCACCTACACTCCCAATACCGGGTTCAGCGGATCGGACAGTTTTCAATATTCCATCTCGGACGGCAATGGCGGCACCGGCACCGCTACTGTCACCGTCACTGTCGCCCCCAACACCAATCCGGTTGCCAACGATGACAGCGCCAATACTGGACTCAATTCCGCCGTTACAATCAACGTATTGGTCAACGACTCGGACGCGGACGGTGACAGCCTGACGGTAACCGAGGTAACCCAACCCACCAACGGCAGCGCCACCATCAGCAACGACGGTAGCAATGTAAGCTACACTCCCAATAACGGCTATTCCGGTACAGACAGTTTCACCTATACCATCAGCGATGGTAACGGTGGCACAGCCGGCGCCACCGTTAATATCACTATAAACGTGGCAAGCGGCCCGTACAATGTATATACCGCAGGCTCTACGATTTACGCGGTAGACGAAGCGCTGTCACCGGTTCCGGTAGCCCAGGATTTATTTGATACCACCGGCAAGTCCTTAAACCATACTAATTCCAATATTATCGCTATCAACAGAATGTCTTTAGCGGCAGGGACAGTCTCATTCCATGAACCCTCATTGTTACTCTACGCAGGAGCCAACAACCTCTGGAAAATGGATCTGGCCGTCGGAAGCGACCTGACACCTACAGCTCTATTGGCTCAGAACTACAGCGATTTATGCGCCATCGAAACCGATGTTGACAATTTATTGGTCAGAGCCCAGGTATTTTATGAACTACCGGGAGCAGATAACAGTTGCACAGATACCGCTGACAATACCCGCTGGATGTTTGGGGTGACAAAAAGCCAGAACTCCACGCCGGTGGAAATTACCGGCTACGTGGACCAATTGAGCACTACCCGAAGCCGAACCCTAGTCACAGTTGGCTCAATTAACGGAGGCGCCATCTCCGTGTCGGGCTTCATCGCCGTCAGTGGCAATGAAATTCGTCATTACAACACGGATTTCAGCTCACACTCTGTGGTGACTATGTTCTCCGATCTGAATAGTATCGATTTGGAATATGATTTTGATCAAGACGGGGGCTTTATGCTGGTTGATCGAAGTCTCTACTGGTACAGTACTGCAACTTCCACTTTATCTGCATCCCGTTTTGATATGCTGGCCAATACATCCGGTAGCAGTTTAGATTGCGATCACAGTGAATGCTTTTTCTTCAACCGTGACGCCTCCAATGTGAATTCAGACGCGAATTTCTATCGCCTGCCTTCAGATGGAAGCGCTGCAGCATCGACATTTTATACCGTTACCGGAGGCATGGGCGATACACACTCCAGCGTTGTAACAGCCGATGATTACATAATCGCAAAGGGAAATACCGGAGAGTTAATTGCCATCAACCGAACCACTCCTGCTATTCGAACCTTAGATACAGGAACTGACGGTTTCGTCATCGGCGTGAACCAAAAACTGTACTACAACGCCAGAGGCAATGCCGTTATTCGGAATTTTAACGGTACATCTGCCCAAGAGTTTAGCAACGCAGCATGGGTCGGGTCCATTTATAGTGGCTTCAACATTACCAACTCCACTACTCTCAACGATCGGTTAATTCTCGCCAAACAGGCTGCAGGCCAAACCACGCTGGCAAACGCAACCCTTGAAAGCATTAACCCGGCTACCGATACCGTGGACGTACAAATTGGCACCTTGCCTGCGAATACCGATTTTTTCTATAGCTTCGGGTTCAACGCGAACTCCGTTTTTAGTACTTTGTGGACCGCTACCCCAACCCCTGCAGGTGGTATTAGTTATAATGCGGATATCGTCTGGTTCAGGGCTACCGGAACTGCCAATACACTAACCAACGTTACCAACAGCACTGCAATAGAAACACTGGTCGATCCAGATTAAGCAGTTGTTCAAACCAGCAACTCCGGCAATCGCGCCGGAGCTGCTGTTTGAACCGTTTATTGCACCCACCTCAAATCACCTACTTACTGCATACCTAAGCAATGGAATTATTTCCGTTCTAAGACTTTCAGTTTAAGCGCTGTTTTATTAAGAAATTTTCTCCGATTATCGCACACACATGGGCACAACTTCGGTACGCAATTTACATTGATATCTTTGATTGCTACTATTTGTTGATATTCGGGGTAGGAAATCCAATTCACTGGCGTTAAACCGGAAGGTCCGCTGACTCCACGACGCGGCAAAAACACTATTATGCTAAAAAAAATCGCGTGTCAGCCTTTGTGGGTATTTCAACTGGGGGTCGCCGTTTTACTTTGGCCAGGTTTGAACTTAAATGCCGCAACGGATACAGTCGCAAAGCAGCAGCATTCCCAACGACTGGTCTTTGTCAGCCTTCCCGAAGTGGAACTGGACCCCAATCTAAGCACACCGCTGGCCGCGTTACTCAGCTTTCGCACCCTGAACCCTGCACGCGTTGTCGTCAAAGTAAGCAAGAGCAACGAAGAAAAAAACTGGACCGTAGACTTCAACCAATACAATACTCAACATGCTCTGCCGATTTTAGGTTTACATCCTGACAGCTCCTATACCTTACAGGTACGCATTTTCAACAAATCCGGGCAGGGCCGAAGTTTTCATAAAACACTCAGTCTGAGTACTGACCCACTACCGGAGGGCTTCCCCGGCATTGAATTGAAAACCCACATTCCGGAAAAAGTGGAGCCGGGTTTTACCCTATTGGACATCATCCCCGAAGGTGAGAATGCGGAATTTGGATCGGTAATCGCAATTTTGGACAATCTTGGCAAGGTTATCTGGTATCAAATCGGCTCCCGTTATACCGATGTACAACAACTGCCTAACGGCAATCTGCTGTTTATCACCAGCAATAAAATTGTTGAAATGGATCTGTTGGGTAACACCGTATCTGAAATCAAGGCCAACGTTAATCTTCGCAAGCCCGCGCCGGGAGTCGTGAAAACCAGAAACTTTCATCACGAAATTTTCCCCTTAGGTAAAAACTATTTGAGCCTGAGCGTGGAATCCAGACAAATAAAAAACTATCCCGCCAAAATAGAAGCCAAGTCCAAAAAAGAAAAAGCGAACGTGGTTGGCGATTTAGTCATTGAATTTCAAGCCGACGGCACTTTATTGAAGCAGTGGTCTTTGCTGGACATGCTGGACCCATACCGCCTCGGATACGACTCGCTCAGCACCTATTGGGACACCTTGTTTGTTAAAAAAACCCGTGATTGGTCTCATGGTAATGCTGTTATTCACAACCCCGTCAGCGATTCCATTATCGTATCGCTGCGGCACCAGGATGCCACCATAAACTTCAGTCGCAAAACCGGTAAACTACGCTGGATTTTAGGCACGCACGCTAATTGGGACAAAAAGCGCTTCGGACAGTACCTGCTACAACCGGTAAACCACCGCAAGAACTTTTTCCCCTATCACGCCCATGCACCGGCCATTCTTCCCAATGGCAATCTGCTTATATACGACAACGGTAATTGGCGTGCCAGCCCATTTAAACAATGGGTACCGCACAACAAGAATTTCAGTCGCGTGGTTGAATACGAGATAAACGAGAAAACCCGGCAAGTCAAACTGGTGTGGGAACACGGTGAGTTTGTCGAAAACAGGCTTTATTCCGGCGCATTGGGCGATGCCGACAAATTACCAAAAACAGGAAATATACTCATTACCCACGGTAATTTGTATGACAAAAAGCAAAAACTGTATGCCCGCATTATCGAGGTCACACATACCACACCGGCCACAGAAGTTTTCGCCGTGGAAATTTTCGATACCTCTGAAGAAGAAAAAAACGGCTGGCGCAGCTATCGAGCCAGACGGATTCCGTCTCTTTACCCGCATATACCCTCACTGCAAGCCGCCGGATTATAGCCTTTGCTATAATGGATCTATTGCAAACAGATAGATAGGAACCGCTTTTGATAGTCCCCGAATATTGGGCGGAAGCCAAACAAAGAACCCACATCAATGGCAGACAAATCACTATTCAACGCTTTGGCTGGTCGGATATCAGCGAAGCCGATGCCTTGAGCAATGCTCAAAGCCGGGTCGCGGAAGCCATCCAACGGGTCGAGACCGGCGAAAAAGTCCGAAAGCGCGACCACAAACTCAGCTACAACGGTGCAGAAGGCTTGCCCATACGCGAAGAAATCATCAGCCGGCACGGTGATGCTGTTATTACACGCAATGTCTATGGCGCACTTTGTCTAAACACACCGGACGTTTTATTTGCAGACATTGACTTCGCCCGTGAAGCCGAATTCAGCCTTTATATTATCAGCATTGCTCTAATCGCAGCAATCGCGGCTTTCATCACCTTACCCCATTCCTGGGGCCAGTTTCTTACAATCCTGGTAGTTGCGTCCTTGCTCCTTTCCTCCACTTTGGCTCACTTGTTATTCAAAATAAAATGGTCTTTAAGCGGGGGCGAAAATCACTGTCTCCACGTAATCCATAAAGTCGCTGAATCCCACCCTGACTGGCATCTGCGCCTGTATAAAACCCCCATGGGCTATCGCATTCTGGTTATGCATGACACTTTTAATCCCAGAGATGACACAACTTTGAACTTCCTCAACAAAATCCACGCCGACCCGGTGTATACCCGCATGTGCCAAAACCAAAACTGCTTTCGGGCCCGCATCAGCCCCAAGCCCTGGCGTATTGGCATGGATCGACTGAAACCCAGACCCGGTGTTTGGCCCATTAAACAAATACACATGGCCACCCGACGCCAGTGGGTTGCCAACTACGATAAAGCGAGCCGGGATTATGCATCCTGTCGTTTTTTGGAAAAAATCGGCAGCGATTTAGTTAACCCCAGGGCGGAAGAAATTCGGCAAATACATGATGCTTATTGCAAAACCGATTCAGACCTGAAGCTGGCTTAGTTTCTCGGTAATTTTCCTTTTCGCACGTTTTCAACCAATGTACAATATACACAACCCAGTCGATTCGCTAGTGTGAATTATGATATTTAATAGACTTAAACCGATCAGCTGCGTTCTTTTAGTTGGCTTGACTTGCGTCGCTTGCACAGCAAAATTTCAGCACATCCCCAAGTCTGAGGAAGACTTTCAGCTACCCCCGGAACAATTACTGCAAAGCTTTCCCGAAATAAAAGAATATCACCGCGCAAAAAAGGTAGCGGACATGGATGGCTTGATTGAGGCCTGGGGTAAACCGGACTCGGTACGAACAACACTTGACCGTTCAGAATATAATTTTGTAATCCTTACCGGTACCGCCTTATGGGAACCACGAATCCTGGTAATCTCGGCACCCATAATCATGGCGATTTCCGAGCCGGACAAGCTAAATACATGGACAAGGGACAATACACGGTCGAAGCACTGAGCAGCTACATTCCCGCCCCCGTAAGCAAAGAGGTCGTTACGGAATGGGACTGGAAACAGGGTGGAACCAGTATTTTCCCACCTCCGCCGGCTTGGGAGTTTTTGTCGAGCAGCAGCTTTTCCAGAAGTTCCGCAGGCGGTGATTTCGTTGTTTTGGTAGGAGCTGAATACCGTGACATCATTGCAGATATGGATGCGCAAGTTTTAACCGGCATTAATATAGGCGAGATAAATTCCCAACCCAGTTATTTATCCCTGCTAAAACCCTTAGGAAATCGCTGGCGCATAGGCGCAGGCGTCTCCTACCATAGTAACACTAAAATTTCTGAAACCCGAAATCGTCGCAAACCGTTAGATAACGGCAGCGGACTGTTCTTGCAAGTTGACCGCGCTCACACTGTGAAAGCTATGAATGTAGAGCTAAAGCTGGAATATCTGCAACAAAACGACAGCTTGGGAAACAACGTTAACACCAGCCGCACTTCGTTGGGAGTAAGCAACTATTTTTAACCTTTCACACACACCACCTGCCTAAGGGTGTGCACAACATCCACCAGATCACTCTGGTTCCGCATCACTTCGTCAATATCCTTGTAGGCACCGGGTATCTCGTCAATAACGCCTTTATCTTTGCGGCATTCCACTCCGGCGGTTTGAGTTTCCAAATCCGCTTGGGTAAATTGTCGTTTGGCCTTGTTGCGACTCATGCGCCGACCGGCGCCGTGGGAGCAGGAACAAAACGATTGCGGCTCACCCTTGCCACTCACAATATAGGACTTGGCCCCCATACTTCCCGGAATTATCCCCAGTTCACCTGCTCCCGCTCTAATGGCACCTTTACGGGTAATATAGACGCTTTCTCCAAAGTGGGTTTCCAATGCCACGTAGTTATGGTGACAGTTGATGGCCTCTTTGGTAATGCCGAATTTGGGCAGTTCTTTCTTTAGTGCATCAATAATCAAACGCATCATTTCGCGGCGGTTTTCCATGGCATAGTCCTGCGCCCAATGCACCGCATCCACATAGTCATCAAAGTGCTTAGCACCTTCGCTAAAGTAGGCCAGATCTATGTCAGGAAGATTGTGAATGTGCTGTTGCATATCTTTTTGTGCCAGGCTAATAAAGTATCGCCCGATAGTATTGCCGATACCGCGGCTGCCGGAATGCAACATAATCCAAACATTATCGTTTTCATCCAGACACAGCTCAATGAAGTGATTACCTCCGCCCAGGGTTCCCAACTGCCGCACCCAGGTTTGATAAGGCTTTTTCTGCATTTTGAGTATCTTAGGGTGGCGTTCCAATACTCGATCCAGCCCAACACCAACGGAACGCACCGTAGAAGCACGCGCCTTATCGGTCTTATGCATATCAAACCCCACAGGAATCGCAGCCTCGATAGCGCTACGCACCCGGCGTAGGTTTTCCGGTAGATCCTTAGCCCGGATAGAAAGTCGCAACGCATTCATACCACACCCGATATCCACGCCTACCGCCGCAGGAATGATGGCTCCTTTACAGGGAATGACCGAGCCTACCGTTGCGCCAATGCCAAAATGCACATCGGGCATAGCCGCTATATGATCGTGCACAAAGGGTAATTGCGAAATATTGTATAACTGCTGGTAGGCCTCCGGCTCAATATCCTGAGTATATATTTTTACCGGGACTTTGCCTTTATTAATGGTTTGTTTTACCGGCACAAAAGTGTACCCCTTAGGTTCGCCTCAAAACAGGAAAAGCCACACTAACCAATAAAGACTATTTAATCAATGGAATCACTAAAGACCCCGCTCGGCTTCACAGCCGGCGGGGTTCATTGGAGCATCAGCCAACCACTCGATTATGGGTTGATAGTCAGCACGTAGCTGGCCTGCGTTTCCATAAACTGACGATCGGCTGCTTTCACTGCACTTATCGTCGTGGTACCGACGCTTAGCAATGTTACCGTGCCCGCTTGGTCTACAGTTGCGACAGCCGGATCACTGCTGGTGTAAGTCAGCGCCCCTGTTCCAAAACCTGAAGCAACAGCATTACTATAGGTTGGCGTCACAGCCAAACTAACGGGTGTCGGACTCGGCGTGAAAAAAACAATACTTTGTGGCACAAAAGCAATGTTACGCATGGATTTGTCTGTTTGACACAGCACCATTGGATCCAAACCGGATGTCGGACTGGGTATTGCCTGACTGATGGTTGAATTGTTATTTCCTATTACAGCTCTCCCCGCATCCCCTAAGGAAGAAACATTGTAGTTGCGCCGGTTGGTGTAGACATTGGTGTATTGCACGCCTCCAGGAATTATCGTAATTTTCTGGCTTGGACCGCTGCCCGCAATAATGCCATCACTGCCCTGCAAATAGTACGTACTGTTCGTTGAAAAGTGACCATTTATGGTCTTTGGTGCTCCCACATAACCCAAACCGATGCAGTAGTTGTCAACCTGATTATTAAAATCCACCCTATCTGTAAAGCTGATAGGTGCAGACAGATTGACAATGGCCACCCAGGAATTATCCAAACTGCTTACCGAACCATAATATCCCATTGTGTCCGGAAATAAACTTACACCCGTGGTCGCTGTAACATTCCCAACCCCGCCCAACTCGCCAGTGCAGGTTAAAGTGAAAACCGTCGTGCCGGGCAAGCCGTGTAACACGCTGCCGCTTACCGACTCGTTTCTATCCAAGGCCAGTACAATACTGTTTTGATCGTTGCTGATTTCACAGGATGTTGCATATAAGGTTTCCCAACTTAGCTCCACTTCATTGTAAATAACGAAGTTTTGTACGCTGAGAGAACGTGGGATATCGACATTTAACTCATAACTGGCCTGAGCGGATCTGTAATACTGGTCCTGTGCCTTGGTGGCCGTTATTGTTGTCAACCCTACGCTTAAAATAGTGACCTCGCCTGTGACTGCATCCACCATCGCAACACCAGGATTACTACTGCTATAGGAAATCTGTCCACTGCCATACCCATCGACAGCGGGATTGGTGAATAGGGTATCCAATCCAGACACTTTCCGAATCGGCCCCGCTTGGATAAAGCTGATTGATTGCGGCAACAAGGCCGTATTGGCAACGAACAAATTCGTTTGGCACAATACCATTTGATCAAGGCCGCTGGTTGATCCGCCGGTAAAGGACTGAGTAATTCGCGACTCGTTATTTCCCACAACTACCCTGCCCACATCCCCGTTCGAGATATTGATATTTCTCCGGTTCGCATAAACATTTTCCAAAGTCGAATTTCCGGGAATATATGTCACTTTATTAGACGGACCGTTACCGGCAATAATGCCATCAGAACCCTGCAAGTAGTGCAATTCGTGAGTTGAAAAATCTCCGGTCCTTGTTTTAACCACCCCTATATATCCCAATCCGGCACAATAGCTGTCTACCTGGTTGTTAAAGTCCACTCTGTCGGTGAAACTAATTGGCGAACTGAGATTGACAATCGCAGCCCAGGAATTACCAACCCCGAGAGAACCATAGTACCCGACCGTTTGCGGATAATCATTGGTGACAACGGTGGTAACGGACTGATTCAGCAGAGCGCCTGTTTCGTCAATACAACTCAATGTAAGTGTAGTATTGGGCGGATAGAAGTGCAAAAAACTCCCAGCCGCAAGCGACTCAATTCCCAACGTAATAATTTCACTATTCTGATCGTTGGTGATGTCACACGACACCATAAATGAGGAAGACCATCGTAAGGTATTGTCGGAAGTTTTAACAAACTCCTGAAACTGCCCGGGTTGAGGACTATCCACTGTCAACTCATAACTCGCTTGCGCTTCTATATATATGTCCGCTGCCTTTACCGCAGTTATGGTGGTTACACCCAACCCTATGATTGTTATGTTACCGTTAACATCCACAGTCGCCACGGCGGGATCACTGCTGGCATACGTTATACTACCGAAACCCGCTCCGCCGGATGCGGTATTCGCAAAATTCGCATCCACCCCCAAAACTTTTCTTATCGGTCCCGGCTCCAAAAAGCTGATAGTCTGAGGAAGAAAAGCGGTATTCTCTATAGGTATATCCGTTTGACAAAACACCATTTGATCCACACCAGCTGTGATGCCGGTAATATTTTGCGTGATCGACGAAGCATTGTTGCCAACAGTAACTCGGCCCACATCACCGTTGCTGGACGAAGTATTTCTTCGGTTGGCATAAACATTCGTAAACACAGCCCCGCCGGGAATGAGTGTAGCCTTATTTCCCGGCCCGCTACCGGCTATGATTCCGTCATAGTGCTGCAAATAGTATTTGTTATGCGTGGAAAAATGGCCGGTTTGGGTTTTGGCGGAGCCAATATAACCCAGACCTTTACAATAGCCGTCAACCTGGCTATTAAAATGTTCTCTGCTACCGAAACTGATTGGATTGCTTAAGTTAACAATGGCTACCCAGGAATTACCTGTACTGTAAGAACCATAGTATCCCCGTGTTTGCGGAAAAGGATTCGTTCCAATCGCAGTGACAGAAAGATTTCCGGTACCGCCCAACTCCCCCGTACAACTCAACACGAAAGTTGTCGCTGCAGGTAGTGCATGCAAGAATTTTCCTGAAAGCACCTGATCTCGGCTTAAGGGTATCACATTGCTATCCATATCCTGGCTGAGCTCACATGAAACGGCTGCTGCCACGGTCCAGCTCAGCTCCACCTCACTGAATTTTTCAAAACTTTGCATATTCAAGGACTGGGGCACGTCCACATTAAGAACGTAACTCGCCTGCGCTTGTTGAAAAATATAGTCAGCTGCTTTTGTAGCTGTAATAGTGGTGGTTCCCACACCAAGCATAGTGACCAAACCCGTACTGGGATTGACGCTGGCTACCGTTGGATCACTGCTTTCATACGATACCTGTCCTACTCCTGGCCCAAAAGCGGTATTAGTGAAACCGGAATCAAATTGAGGAACTTTTCGGATTGGCCCCGGCTCTTCAAATGCAATGGTTTGTGGAAACAAATCGGTCGTCTTGCTAAGGGATAGGTTCGTTTGACACAACACCATCTGACCGACACCGGAAGTCGGGCTAACCGCTGTTTGCAAACCATAAGCCTGATTATCACCAATTGTTGCCTGCACTACTGTACCGAAGGAATAGTTTTGGTCATTGGTAAAGACGTTGTTGACATTGCCTGAAGGTAAAAATGTGATCACACTAGCACCCATCAAGATTTCCGCACCGCCATGAAGATAATAAGTCGCATCCACGGAAATATTACCGATTCGGGTTTTGACAACCCCTACATATCCCAACCCCATACAGTAACTATCTACTTGACTGCTAAAATCCGATATACCGGTAAATGTGATGGGGCTGGTGAGATTGACGATCGCCGCCCAGGAATTGCCAGGACTGCCGGCAATACCATAATAACCCACAGTTTGAGGATACAAATTGGTACCAACATCCGTTACGGACAAACTGGCAGTCGTTCCCGATTCGCCCAAACAAGTCAAAGTAAACGTGGTGGTTGCAGCCAGTGTGTATAAATATTCTGCGGCAGAAACATCCTCCAACGACAAATTCACTACGGTACTATTTTGATTATTCGTCAATTCACACGAAACGGCATAAGCCGTTGTCCAGCTCAGTGTTTGACTGCTGGTTTTAATTAAACTCTGGATTTGAATATCCCTGGGTATATCCACGGTCAGGGTATAACCGGCTTCCGCTTGAGCAAAAGCATCAGCGGCTTTTGTGGCTGTAATGATCGTTTCACCTAAGGCCACTATGGTCACCACACCGCTATCGGGATCAACCGTTGCCACATTCGGATTGCTGCTGCTGTAGCGGATGGCGCCCAAACCTCTACCCCCGCCCGCTGTGTTGACAAAACTGGTATCCAGGCCCAACACTTGTCTGAAAGGCCCCGGCTCAGAAAAACTAATAGTCTGCGGCAGAAAAGCGGATTCACTGAGCCTCACATCAGTCTGGCACAACACCATCGGATCCACGCCGGAAGTGGGGCTGGGGACATTTTGAGCAATCGTAGAATTGTCGTTACCAATCGTTACCCGTCCCACATCGCCATTGCTTGTATTGGTGTTGCGTCGATTGGTATAGAGATTGGTAAAGGTCAAGTCCCCGGGGATGAAGGTAATCTTATTGCTTGGACCGCTGCCGGCTATGATGCCGTCATTGCCCTGCAGATAGTAGGTGTCGTGAGTTGAAAAATCCCCTCGGAGGGTTTTCACCGCGCCCACATAGCCCAGCTGAGAACAATAACTGTCTACTTGGTTGTTAAAGTCAATTCGATCCACATAGCTTATAGGGCTGGTAAGATTAACGATAGCTGCCCAGGAATAAGTTGGAGAACTGGACCCGTAATAACCCACTGTTTGTGGAAAGGGATTGGAACTGATTGCTGTCACAGACTGGCTGACAGGCCCGCCGGCCCCACCCTGGCAAGTCAATGTTATTGAAGCATCTAAAGGTAATGCCAATAAGTATTTCCCTGCCGATAAGCTATTGGTATCCACGGACACAATCCCGGCACCTTGATCACTGCTAATCTCACACGAAACCGCATTTAATGTTGACCAACCAAGCGTGTAATCGCCGTATCTGTCCAAACTCAGGATCTGGGCCGGCTCCAAATTCGTAAAGGATATGGCAGCCTCGCTGGGCGCTGTCACATCATTCAGGTCTGCAACGGTTAAACTGTAAGTCGGAGCCAAAGAACCCAAATTGTGTACAAATCTAACTTGCTGATCCAGTATCTGCTGGTGCGTAAAACTTGTAACCGCCACGGCAGGGCTGCTGAGCAGTTCGAACTGACCGTTACTCACTGATACGACCTGGTAGCTTAACTGCTGTGGCGAATTGTCCACATCGCTTACCACTAAATTGGGTTGGGCCAAGCTGTTTAGAACCAAAGCTTGACCGTTACTGATCGTTAACTGATTCGTTTCTATTACGGGAAGATCGTTTTGCGCATTAATACTGATCTGTATACGAAGATCGGCAAATCCTCCTTGCGGGTTGCTGACTCGCACATCAAAGCTATCTACACCTGTAGCGTCTGTGTTGGGACTGTACCCCAGGATGGCGCTCACGCCGCCATCGGCTACATTACTGAATACGGGAGCACCCAATTGAGGTTGTGGACTGGGTGCCGGCGCAATACTCCAACTCAATGTCTGCCCTTGCGGGTCAGTTGCAGTTAAAGCGAAAGGCACGTAGGCAATGGGACTGTTATCTTCATCCATAGAAACCGCATGCGAACCTTCTACAGCAACCGGGCTGGTGATCACCGGTGCTTGGACGCTGCCCACGCTTATTGTGCGGCTTAGCTGACTTTGGCCTCCATGTTGGTCGGTCACGGTAAGGGTAACCTGGTAGGTTCCCGCCGTATTGAAAACGTGTATGCCCGGATCTTCTACAGTACTGGATGCAATGCCACTGGTACCGAAATCCCACAAATAAGTCAGGCCACTGGTACCGTCCTCCGGGTCCGTAACAGTCGATTGAAAGTCGACGTCGGAACCTACAGTAATCTGTGCTCCCGGCGCAGGACTGTCGATCTGAATAACCGGAGGTGCATTAACCCGTACAATAGTTGCGGCGGGAGAGGCATCGCTCAGCCCCATATTGTCGGTCACAGTAAACTGAACCACAAAAGTACCGCTGATACTAAATGTCTGAACCCCCGGATTCAACAATGTACTATCATTGATGCCACTACTATTCCCAAAGCGCCAGCGATAAGTCAGAGGTAAATGATTGTCGTTGTCCTGACCTTGACCGCTGAAATTAACCGTATCCCCAATATTGATCAATAACTCTTGGGTGGGTTGCAAAATAGTGCTTTCGGGCGCTTGGTTGGCATTAACCGTTACCACACGACTGATACTGGCAATGGCCCCTTCACTATCCCTCACGCTAAGATTGACCGTAAAACTTCCGGGCAATTGAAATCGCCGTGTGCCGGGGTTTTTCAGCCCGCTACTTTGAATGCCACTGCCTGCACCAAAATCCCATTGATATGATAAAGACAATCCCCGGGCATCATCTTCAGAGTCCGTGGCATTTGCCAGAAACTCCACACCTTGCCCTACCGTAATCGTTACATCGCCTGCCGGACTGACAATTTGCACAACCGGGGGAGTATTGACCACCGGAGCCACCGGGGTAGCAGTAACGGAATTACTGTAGGCGCTGTTCACCGCGCCATTGTGTGCCTGCAATCGATAATAGTAAGTTGTGCCATTGGTCCGACCACTATGCCGGAAGGTACGCACATTCCCCAGTGGTACGATATTGGCGTTGCTGAAATTAGCGACCACATCCCATTGCAGTGTATAGGACTCAGCGTTTTGCGCAGCATTCCAACCCAGATCCACCAATCCGTCACCGGCTACCGCAAACAATCCACTGGGTACTGCCGGTGCCGGCGGCATGGGTTGAGCCACCGCCTCATTCGAAGCCGAGCTTTCCACATCTTCTGTCGCGGTTACCACATAGTAATACTGAGTACCATTGCTCAGACCGTTGTGCACATAGGGACTGACGACGTTGCTTATGGGCGCACCGCTAGTACCGCTTCCCGCGGTGTTACTAACATACAAGGTATAGCGGGTATTGATAGTGGCTGCCGGCGCGGCCTGCCAACTGACAACAACTTGACCGTCGCCGGCCTGCGCCGATAAATTTCGCGGAGCACCGGTCTGATACGCTTGCGGCGTAGCACTGGCCACCGGCCCGGGAGCACTTTCACCACCGGCGTTGACCGCCGTCACCACGTAACGATATACGCTGCCATTGACCAAACCGGTATGAGTATAGGATGGGCGTACATTGCTAATCACCTGGCCTTGGGTAAATGGATCATCGACTGCATTGTTTACCCAATAAACGTTGTAACTCAAACCGGCTTGTGTCGACCAATCCAGAATCACTTGAGTGTTATCCGCTGTGGCAACCAACCCCTGCGGCGCTGCGGGTGCCGGAACCTGAGGGGTAGCACTGACGATTTGACTGGAGTCGCTTTCACCGCCGATGTTTGCGGCAGTTATCACGTAAAAATAGGTAATACCATTGTCCAGGCCGCCGTGTTGATCGCCGGGGTTCAAGCCGGAGAGCCGGTTCCAGGAATCCAAAGGCTGACCTGAATCCACTGTCCAATAAACGAAATACCGATCTGCATCGGGAACCTCGTCCCAGGTCAGTACCACTGCCCCATCGCTGCCCTGCGCTTGCAGTCCACCGACTCGTCCGGGAACATTCGGCAATGGGGTGGCCTGAACTAACTCGCTGACCGGGCCCAAACCGCCATCATTTTTTGCAACAACGCGATAGTAGTAGGGCTGTCCATTGGTTAGGCCCTGATGTACAAATCCCGATTGTACACCGTCAATCCAAGGGCTGTTTTGTAACTCCATGCTGGGTTGGGTACTCCAATACAATCGATACTCAGACGGCACACTACCTTGGGTGGCTATGTCCCAATCCCAACTTAAAGTCACTTGTGAATCTTGCGCCTGGGCAATTAATGCGGAAACCAGACCGGTGGGCGCGATAATATGAGGAACCCCGCCCAACTCTGAGGAACTCAAACCCTCTCCGCCATCATTAAACGCCTTAACCAAAATATAGTATTCGGTATTATTGGTTAATCCACTCAAGGTGTACTGAAACTGGCCGGGGCTGACTTCATTTCCAACATTGGGTATTACAACAGGCTGAGTCCGTTGGCCATTGGCAAGCGTTTGGGACCAATACACATTATAATCCGTCACCAGAATTTCACCGGATGGAGCCTGCCAACTCAAAGTCAGTTCACTGTCCCCTTCCCTGATTTGCAGATTTTGCGGTGCCCCTGGAACCGTTAGTTGCGGTTGCGCCCAAACCTCCCGACTCAGGGGGCTCTCACCGCCTGCATTCACTGCAGTAACGCTATAATAGTAACGTCTGCCATTGGTCAAACCGGAAAATACGTAACTGGCGGTATCACCACTGATGCTTGCAACATTAATCTCTGTGAAACTGTTTTGGTTTACAACACCCGGACTGGTGCTGGTATATATACGATACGCCTGAACTGTTTTTCCCGGCGGTAAACCGGAATAAGCACTCACGCCAAATTTCAATTCCACTTGTGCATCACCCGGTACTGCCTGCACAGCAACGGGGGCAACGACCGGGTCCACTTGGGGCGTTACCAACACCTCGGCGGACCGAGGACTCTCACCACTTTGAGTGTGAGTGGAGGTCAGCTGCAAGTGATACACAGTGCCGTTGGTTAAGCCATTAACCCGGTACAAAGTTTCGGTGAGATTGGGAACCACAACCACACCACCGCCTTCCGGCCAATAATACAAAGTATAGCTTTGAGCATCGCGAACCCGGTTCCAACGTACACCGATAAAACCATCACCACCGATCGCACTGACGTTTCCGGGGACTCCGGGTTGCAAAGCCTCAGGCATTTGGCTAACCATAGGTGAAAGTGTGCTTTCACCGGAATCATTGATTGCACTTATGCGGTAGTAATAGCGCAAACCGTTACTCAACCCGCTATGGGTATAAGGCGGGCTGATATTGGCTATTTTATTGGAGTCGGTGGTTATTACCGGCGGTACACCAGGAGATGTTTCAGTCGACCAATAAATATTGTAACCAACAGCACCTTGACGCAATTGCCAATTTATATCCAGCCGACCGTCATTGGTTTCCAGCATGACACCGGCGGGCTCCTCCGGGGGCGCCCCCTCTGAGGGCAGCACTTCGCTTCCCGCATTTCCGGCCGTCACTTGAAATTCCTGACTTAAATTTCCGGCACCTGCCGCATTCAGGGCTCTAATCCGATAATGGTAAATTTGGCCATTGACCAATGGAGCATGAATATAAGGCGAGGTAACGCCGCGAACTCGGTTACTTTGCAGCGTTATGCCAGGACTGTTACTCCAAAACAGTTCGTAACTGTCACCGTTGCTGACATCGGACCAATTGATATTTATAGAGCCATTTGCGGCACTGGCGCCCAAACCGACCGGCGCAGCCGGCAAGCGCGGATTGGGTCGTGCACTTAAGAGATCACTGGCCACTTCTCCGCCTGGGTTTACTGCCAATAGTTGATAGTAAACCACTTGACCGTTGCTCAAACCGCGGTGAACGTAGGGGCTGCTGATACCCTGAATACGTCGTGCCGACGCTAAAGAACTTGATGTATCCCAGACCAAGTCATAACGCTCCGCTTGGTTCACAGCATTCCAGCGTAATGTGACGCGCCCGTCTTCCGGTTTAATCAGAACAGATTCGGGCTTAGCCGGTGGCGTGCGTTGCGGTTGCGCTTCGGCCAAATTGGACTCCCCGCTTTCCACACCGGCCACAGTGGCTGTAACGACATAGCGATAAACACGACCATTGCTTAAGCCATTGTGCGAATAACTGTTTTGTGTCGTGGAAATGGCCTGGCCGGAATATTTGTTTAAATCTACTTCGGAATTTGTATTCCAATATAACGTGTAAGCCGTGGCTCCTTTTACCTGCACCCATGTCAACGACACCGCTCCATCACCGGCGGTGGCCTGAAGCAATTGCGGTACATTTTGTTGTGCTGGAATGGAACCATCATCACCACATGCGCTGACACCCAAACCAATACTTATGAATGCCACCCACTTTAACCAATACCGAACCTTTCCTGTCGCACGCCACATTATTTCCGCTACCTTCTTATCTATTTTCTTGTTCAGAACAAACCGACTCAAACTTGAGCACTAAAATTCCATACGATATCCGGCGGACACCCCATAATCGCTGTAGTACTCTCTGCCCAAAGTGCTGTCCACCTGCAGGAAGCCCGTACTGCCACCGGGCACAATCATGGAAAATCCCAGGGCCAGCTTAAAATAGTCCTGGTCAGGAAGGCTGGAAAAGAATTGAAACTTTGTTTGATTGGGATCTGCCTGAAACGTACCGCTGATGGAATCGGCTTCGTCGAAGAACTGGTGCACCCAGGACACATCCACTGCGGGAATCAACACCGCTCCCTGCAAGCTGATGGGCACTGTGTATTGCGCACCGATGGTACTGGTACGCCTTTGCAGCTCTCTACGATCCATAGACAGGTTAAAAGCACTGCTCCCAAGCTCGTCATAAGCATCTACCACAGCGCTGACCGAATCATAGCGTCCACTTAAATTCAGAGCATGTCCACCGCCAAGGTTAAGTTCATAACCTGCTCCAATACTAAGAGATTTCAATACACTGTCTGTTTCCGCATAGGCTGAGGTATCGGTCCCCGGAAACACGATTCGACGTTCTATATCAAAATTCTGTGCATTGTGGCCGTAGACCAAGTCCACATACATACCAGCGGCGGGATACCAACTTCCATATATAGATGCTGTATAAGCCAGCAGATCCAAACCGCCGGCATTATCGGCCAAATTCATCTCACTGGAGCTTACCCCGCCGGACAAACCCAGCACACCACTGGAGCCAAAACGATAATCGAACCCACCGGTCAAAGACTGGGAGGAAAACTCAAATGCATCTTCATTAGGGGACACCTCTTGATTTCCCCCTTGAATATAACCACTCAGAAACACGCCCAGGCTGCTACCGGCAGCATCGCCACTGGCAGCACCACCTTGCGCTATGCCGGTCTCCTGTGATCCAAGCAGTTGGGATCCGGATATACTTCTTCCCCCTTCATAAAAAGCCAGACCACCCAGGGAAAAACCTCTGACGCCCTGTCTCAAGGCATTTAGTCGTTTAACAATATTACTGGCCTGTTGTGCGGCAATACTGTTGGCCATAGTCATTTGCGCCGCGGCATCCTTTGGAGCAAGTGCATCCAACAGATCTTTCAGTTCCGCCGGAGCGCCCGATTGTGTGGCAGTACTAAAAGCATCACACAAATCAATTAATTGGCCGGTACGGTTCTGTAAACAAATATCGATTAAGGTATCACTGATTTCCGTTTCCGGCGATTGCCCTTCGGAGATGACGTCGCCCACCGTGACACTAATGGTGGCACGTCCCACTTCTGCAGCCCCGTTGAAAACCACGTAATCAAAGGAATCAATACCCACAAATCCTGCATTAGGCGTATAACTCACCCGTGCGGTAACGATAAGACCTGCGGCCGTGGTAAGCTGCACACTGGCACTTCCCCCCACGGTGACTGCGGGCGCCGGGTCGACTCTGTCCGCCACCATCCCTTCCAACATAGGGGTTAACTCTATGGTTAGTGCCTGGCCTTCCGGCGTGGATACCACGACATCCTGAGGTAAAGCATATACCGATGGAAACACCAAAAATAACGCCAGCCCTACTCCCCAAAAACAACTACTAAACCCTTTCTCCGCCACAACAAAACCTCTTTATTGTTATACAGGTAACATACCGCCACTCAGCACAAGCTAACAGAATAGATCTGTAGACCTGAGAGCAACAAAACAAACGGTAATATCCTTGAAACCACTGATCTGCCGACACAGGCCTGCTGGAACTGCCCAAGATATTTGGGACATTATGATTCAGCGACGCAACGGGCAACAAGGTAAATATTACCAAACACTCTAAAAACAAACGGGACAATATACCCAAACATAATTACAGACGCGCTATATATACAGTTCCGAGATTTATAACCGTTCGATACCGTGTTCGCTATACCAGACTGTGTCCTGCGTGAAATCGCACACTGAGTGTGTGATATCACACACTTTTCCCTACTGTTCAGACAGTATCAATTTTCCATCACCTCGTAACATTGTGATTCTTTAGCTATTTGCACCCGCCCCTCGGTTTGGCACACATGCTGCTAAGTTACTTCTAAACAGGGGAGCGCTGACGGTTATTTTCTGTTGGCGACAACAAAAATTAAATAGAAAAAGAACAGCAAGCCATGCAACACACATCCACTTCAATTGCTCAGCAATTGGGAACCACGCAATCGGCAACCATACGGTATTACAACCCGCTTCAGGCACGCACCTTAATCTGCTACCGAAGCCATCTTTCGAATTATTCATTCGCACCGTTTACTCGAACCCCTTTGCCGAACAACACCGATGCGACGATATGGCCTATTCCATTAATAGCCACCAGTATGAGAGCAATATCAATATGAAAATTTCAACAATTTCACTGACTGCAATACTCACCATCACGCTGTTCGGTTGCGCCAAGGTCAAACCCTATGAGCGGGCACATCTGGCTGATCCCATTATGGAGCTTAGTGAGGGAACCCTTTCCTCACTCTATGAACAACATATGCAAAGAGCATTATCACAGGGCTTGATCGGTATGCCGGTGGCCGGTGGCGGATGCGGTTGTGAACAGTAGCCAACGGCTGCTGATTTTTAAAGTAATCATAAGTGTTAATAACGAAACAGAAGGGGCAATATCCTATGAAAAAACCTTTATTCAAACTGGCTGCGTATGGAGTGCTTTCTGCGCTGGCTTTAACCGGTTGCGGAAATGACGACGATCACAGCGACCCGTCACAAGCACCCAAAACAGCCGTGAACTACATATTTGCAACAGATCATGGCGGCCACGTAAATATTGCCGCGCACAATAGCGACCACTCGGTATCCAACATTGCCGCGTTCCAGCCATTGAATTCCACGGGCGGCAATCTAACCCTGGGTGAAATACACATCGCTCACAATAAGGCCTTTGTGATCATTCAATCCGGTTTAACCAATGAGGCCGGCGAATTCACCGGCGGCGGATTAGGCATCGTCAACTTACAAACCATGGCATTGGAACACATTCAGTCTATGCCCACCACCTTAACTACAGCTGACGATGGCTCAAGCCCCACCACGACACGGTTTGTGCATACGTACATGGACCCTGATGGCATACACTTGTGGATGAACAACGACGGCGTCAGCACCACCGCAGTGGACTCCGTATTTCGTATCAACATTGAACCGGCAGATGCCGCCTACTTGGCATACGATGAAATCGTTGTCGGTCACGGGCACAAGAAAAGTGCTTTTGCTTACCCTGTCGCCGGAGGTGCGCAGGCTTTAAATTTGTTCGCCACACACAATCTGCAACAGGAATCCATTTCCATAATTGACAATGACCCTCTGTCAACCACTTTCCTGGAAGTACTGGCCACGGTCAATCTCAACAACGGCTTACCGTTTCAAAACACCACCCATGGCATGGGTTTCTCAAGTGTCAGCGGACATATCTACACGGGCGTCACTCCCGGCGTCGATATCGGCTTATCCATTATTGATGCAACCGATGCTGCCTTACCTCACAGCACCATTCAGGCGGGCATGGATATGAGTCTGAACCAAATTCCCGCTGCAGGATACGTTAAAGTCAGCCATGACGGTCGCTGGGTAATGACTGCCGGGTATAAGAATGAAGCCGGCTATCTTTCCATCGTTGATGCACAAACGGATACGGTTACGGATGTTATTAACCTGGGCAACCTGTCTTCCAGCAGTATTAACATTGCAGATATTCACATGGATATGGGCAACGGCACTACCATGAATCATGTAAAAGTACTGGTACCCAGCCGCCAAACCACTGCATCCGATAACGAAATAACCAACTATATCGCATCCGTGGAAATCGACCCCGCCACCGGAACACAAGTAGCCGGCTCTTCTGTCCAATACATTGCCGTTGAAAAAGGGCCCGCACATCGTAATGGAAAAACCTCACACGACGGGCTGTTTGCTTACTACCCCAACGGCGGTGATTGCGGCGCAACGCCTGCGGAGCAAGGACCTGGCTGTCATCTCATCTCGATCATTGACGTCATGTCAGAACAAGTTGTAGGTGAAATGCACACCGAAGGACACGAACCCGGATCCATTACCGTGATCAGCGCCACTGAGTTAACGGCTATTGGCAACACGGGCGGTACAGGCGGCGGCGGTCATGTTCACTAATCAAGCTTGACGTAGTATGAAAAATTTCCCGGCACGGTCGCTTTACCGCGCCGGGAACCTCTATTCGCATCCACAACAATAAACTCTTGGGCAATGGCACACATGGCAAAAGCATCACTATTGAGACGAATGAGTCACAGACCGTATTTGTATAGCGGAACGGTTCTCATTTTTGGGGCAATCGCTCATTCATCACTATCTTTCGCTGAAGATGAGTTGGAGCTTTTTTACTCCTACTACACTGACAGCAGCGGACTTGACGTCACCAGCCCAAACATTTACCTATCCAAAGAGATCACTGACCAAAGCAGTTTTTCGTTTTTATACCTGCGTGAAACGTTTGCAAAATCGGCTCAAGGCGATGGTACCGACGCTGTCAGCGGAGCCACCACAGTCGTTGGCGGTAGCGGCAGCGACTTTGAAGAAGACCGTAATGAATTTGGATTTAATTACTCCTACACCCAAAACGATACCACGCTGGGTGCAGGTTACTATTATGGCGAGGAGCCGGACTATAAGAGCAAATCCCTGCTTCTCTCCTGGGACCAAAGCCTGTTTGACAAAAATCTAACCCTATCCACCCGTGTGGCGTCCGGTCAGGACAATGCAGACAGCTCCGGAAACGGAGCCTTCGACCGGAACAAAACTATGAATCGCCTGGTGCTGGCTGCCACACAATTATTATCGCCGCGTTCTCTCATCGTTGGCGGTATGGCATTGGAACATCAACAAGGGTATTTAAGTTCCTCCACTCGCAGAATCGTCATCGAGACCTTTTTTCCGGGTGGCGGCGGAGTCAGGACTGTTTACGATGAAAACCATCCCGACGAACGCTTGCGGCAAGTCTATTTTCTTCGAGCCAAGCAATATTTTGACAGCCGCAGCGCGCTTGATGTCAACCTATCCCACTACGCTGACGATTGGGGTATAAGCGCCCAATCTGCCGAGTTCAGGCTCAGCCGGTATCTGACACCTGAGCTTATTGGTAGAGTGCGTTATCGCTACTACACGCAAACAGCTGCGGATTTTTACCAGGAAAACTACACCCAACAGGAAGCCATCATGACCGCCGACTACCGCCTGAGAGCTTATGACAGCGCCTTGTATGGAATTAAATTGAGCTATTACCTGCGCTGGTTCAACAATGCCTCGGTATCGCTTTCCTACGATACCTATGCCGAATCCAATGAGGGTATCGACGGTAACCTGCTTCAAGTTTGGCTCAATATGCCTTACTAAGAACCCCGGGAAATCTTCGCAAAGTTTTGCTGCAGAAGGTGTGCAAACGCGCTAAAATCAAATTTTCGCAAATCTGCTTAACTAATTTGACTCGAAGTCTCATGCCATGCTGACCAGCATTGAAACCAGTGCTTTTATCGCCTTTTTTGTCGGATTTGCCAGTACCTTACATTGTCTGGGAATGTGCAGCGGCATTGCGGGAGGACTTTCTGCCAGCCTGCCCTTACCGGTCCGATCGGAAAGATCCCAACACATCTCCTTTTTGCTGGCATACAATCTGGGCCGAGTCACCAGCTACGCTATCGTCGGTGGTTTGGTGGGAGGACTGAGCAATACGGCCTTTCAATTTTTTAACCCCGGCCCCGTACACCTGTTTATCCACATATCCACTACCTTAATGTTAGCCCTGATGGCATTGTATCTCATGGGTTTATTTCCTAAATTTTCCAGCCTGCAATACCTAGGTAATCCAGTTTGGAAATACTTAGAGCCTGTGGGTAGAAAATTACTACCGGTTAAATCGCGATTGCGTGCATTTAATTTCGGAATGGTCTGGGGTTGGCTTCCTTGTGGATTGGTATACTCTATGCTATTTTTGGCCCTTGCCAGTGGCAGCGTAGTTACCGGGGCAACTATTCTCGCGGCTTTTGGGCTGGGGACATTACCTTCAATGCTGTTTGCAGGTTATCTTTCCACCTACCTGCTAAGCTTGAAAAAACTTCCCATTATCCGCACCACAATCGGGGGCACCCTGTTGGTAGTGGCAATGGTCTACTTATTTCAGCATAACCACATGACTATGGACATGCTGGCTCACTCGCACTGATATTGAATAAGACAGAACTGCAGTACATACAAAACAAGAAATAATATGGCCGGAAAAAATATGATAAATGTCGGCGAAATTGATTGGCTGTCGCATCAACTGGTAGGCCGCTCACCGGAATTCGAAGCCGTTTTAAACGCTACCAACATCATTTCCAAACTGGATGTTCCGGTTTTGCTATTGGGTGAAAACGGTACCGGTAAAGAGTTGTTTGCCCGCGCGATCCACAACAACAGCTCGCGCCACGACAATAATTTTGTTGCCATAAACTGCGCCGCAATTCCGGAAGCATTATTTGAATCCGAACTTTTCGGCTTCAGAAAAGGCAGCTTTACCCATGCCGAAAAAAACTACGATGGAAAAATACGCGCCGCCCACAATGGCACGCTGTTCCTGGATGAAATCGCCGAGCTCTCCCTGACCAGCCAGGCCAAATTACTGCGTTTCCTGGAGACTTCCGAATGCCAGTCGCTGGGCCAGCAAAAGTGCGATACCGTCAATGTCCGCGTCATCGCCGCCACCAATCAGAATTTACCCGAGCTGGCAGGCAGCAACCAGTTTCGCAAAGACCTTTATTATCGTCTGAATGTGGTACCGGTAAATATTCCGCCACTGCGTGAACGCAGCGGCGATATACCTATGTTAATGGAATACTTTACCCATCAGTTTTCCAATAAACATAAACTGCCTGCGCCAAAATTCGACAAAGCTGCCATTAAACAACTGACACAATACCCCTGGCCCGGAAACGTACGCGAAGCCCGCAATTTATGTGAACGTATGGTGGTTTTCCATTCCGGCAAATCCATCAACCCTGCTTTGTTACCGCCGGAAATCCTGGCATCTGGCAACGGATTGAGCGCTTTCCTAAACGACACTATGTCCCTGGCCCAACACGAAAAACAACTGATTAACTCCGCGTTAAACGCCGCCAAAGGCAACCAATCCAAAGCCGCACGCTTGCTCGGCATTACCCGCGACACCTTGATCTACCGCATCAAAAAATATCAAATAAAACAATCGCTGTAACATCGAAGCCGACCACCGTCCGTCGCCAACCCCCGCCCACTCGCTGGCATCCTGTGAAACGCTTAAGGATGACTTAAGGAAGAAAATAACACTGATTACGCTGACATTTCTTAAGTATTGATGAATTACTGTCCACTTCAGACAAAATCTGTGAATTTTTTCCCGAATTTGTGATAAACTGCACTAACGGTTCACAAAATTGCTTTTAAAATAATCAGCTTAGCGGTCGTTTTAATCAACCGAAGATTTTTACAGCAACCCAATAGATTTTTTCTAAGACTTTCTTCCAGACAGCAGCAAACTGCATGAACAGTTCAAATCAAAATCTCAAATTAACATCCGTTCACGATAATCAGCGATCAAATAACGCCGATGACGTTACCCAAAACACAGCGCTCGTCAATCGCAATTCCAATGAGAAAATCAAAATCGTATTTTATTCTCATGACACCATGGGATTGGGGCATATACGCCGCAATATTCTCATCGCCCAAGCATTGCAGTTTTCTACCGTACCTTACGACATTCTACTTATTTCCGGGGCCAAAGAAGCCGCGGAATTCGTTGTACCAGCGGACACGGATCGTTTAATCCTGCCTTCTTTGTATAAAAACAATGACGGCGTGTATCGTTCCCGCCACTTAAGTCTGGAACTGAACAAAATTATTGAGTTACGTTCGCAAATCATTTTGTCCGCAGTGCAAGCCTTTGAACCGGACTTTATGATCGTGGACAACGTAGCCCGTGGCGCCTGCGGCGAGCTCGACCGAACCCTGGAACATCTGCAAGGCAGCCCTACCAGGCTGGTATTGGGTATGCGAGACATAAAAGACGAGCCTCTCGTCGTGAACCAAGAATGGTTAAAGGAGGATTTTGTACGCTATGCCACCCACTACTATGATGCCCTGTGGGTCTACGGTGATCGTAATGTTTATGATTTGACGCGCGCTTATTCCATGTCACCTGAACTGGCGGCCAAGGTTCGATTTACCGGATATTTTGATCATCGCACCCGTATGGCCTTTGCGGAAGAACAAGGACTGGCAACCCGTCAACTCATTGCGGATCTACACAAAACCCCTTATGTTTTGTGCATGGTGGGCGGTGGTCAGGATGGCTTACAGCTCGCCGAAGCTTTCCTAAAGGTAAAGCTTGACGATGGTTTACATGGCATCCTGCTGACCGGACCGCACATGTCCAGGCAAGACCGGTGTAAATTATTGGAACTGGCTGCCGGATCGAAACAAATGCAAGTCATCGATTTCGTATCGGAACCAACCCTATTACTCAAAGATGCCAATGCCATTGTCTCCATGGGTGGATACAACAGTGTTTCCGAAATCTTGTCATTTAAAAAACGTGCACTCATAGTCCCCAGAGTCAAACCACGCCAAGAGCAACTTATCCGTGCCGAGGAACTATCCAAGCTCGGAGTGGTAGACCACGTAACGCCTGATGACCTTCACCCTGAGTCCCTTGGCACATGGATTCATGACGCCATTAGGGCGGAGGACACCCCGGACAACGATATAGACATGGACGGTTTGAAGCAAATTCAAAGCTTGTTGTTGTCATTGCTAAAACAAGAAAAACCTAAAGTTGCACGAAATCAGCAGGTGTCCCCGCCATGAATGGCAACAGCGTAAACCGGGTTGGATATGTGGTAAAACGCTACCCCAGATATTCCGAGACCTTTGTGGTCAGCGAGATTTTGGCGCATGAAGCAGCCGGCCTGGATATTTCTATCTTCGCTTTGCGCCCGCCGGTGGACACTCACTTTCAAGACATTATTGCCAAGGTACGCGCACCGGTCACCTATTTACCCAGCGGTTCCATTCGACTGGAAGACTTCTGGAAGGAAATCGAAACAGCATCGCAGACCATACCGCAAATCTGGGAACGTTTGTCTTACGCCAAGGGAGAAAACCATAAAAATATTTATCAGGCCATCACCCTGGCAACCCAAATCGTTAATACGGGAATAGAACATCTACATGCACACTTTGCCACATCCGCTGCGAGCGTGGCGCGCTTAGCTGCCTACTTCGCCGATATCAGCTATAGCCTTACGGCACATGCCAAAGACATTTTTCATGAAAGCGTGGAGTCTGAAGACTTAAAAACCAAGATCAAAGAGGCCACACGCGTAATTACGGTAAGCGACTTCAATGTGAAATTCTTACAAGAGCAGTTCCCTCAAGACAGCTCCAATGTGGTGCGCATATATAACGGTTTGGATCTCAACCGCTTCCCCTACAGCAACGCAAACAAATCATCCACGCATATCATTGCAGTGGGCCGCCTGATTGAGAAAAAGGGGTTCATGGACTTAGTGCAAGCTTGCGGGATACTGGCCAATGCAGGCACAGATTTTCGCTGCAGTATTATTGGTGCCGGCCCCTTAGCCGACGAACTAAAACGAAAAGTGGATGAACTGAGCTTATCCGATCGCGTCTTTCTACCCGGCCCTCGCCCACAACAGGAAATTATTGAACTGGTACAAAGTGCAACCATACTTGTCGCACCTTGTGTCGTCGGTTCGGACGGAAATCAGGATGGCTTACCGACTGTTTTGCTTGAATCCATGGCCTTGGGGACCGTGGCGATTTCTACCGATGTCACCGGAATACCCGAAGCCATCAAACATGAAAAGACCGGCCTAATTGTCCCGCAAAATTCACCGGAAGCTCTGGCCCAGGCGCTGCAACGGCTGTTGGATGACAGCGAACTCCGCCAAGAATTGGCAACGCAGGCCCGAGAGCTTATTGAGCACTTATTTGACGTCAACAAAAACGCCGTTCTCATCCGCAATGTCTTTAGTGCTGCCGTTAGCAAATCCGCTGTCAACAAAGAGAGTTTGCTCAACGCTATAGGAATTTCCTAATGCGCATAGCCTACCTATGCATGGACCCGGGCATCCCCGTTTTTGGGAACAAGGGTTGTTCCGTACATGTACAGGAAGTCATTCGCGCTTTCATCAAGCTGGGGGCGACAGTGGATTTGTTTACCGTTCGCAGCGGCGGTTCTCCGCCACCCGGCTTGGAACAGGTTAAGTTGCAGCAACTACCGCTACCGCCTAAAACCGATTCTGCTGCGCGGGAACAAGCGGCCATGGCATTAAATCAGGATTTGTTCAACCTGCTGGAAGCATTGAATAACTATGACTTGATCTACGAACGCTACTCCTTGTGGAGTTATGCCGGAATGGATTTTGCCGCACAAAACAACATCCCCGGCATCCTCGAAGTCAATGCACCCCTGGTTGAAGAACAAGCCAAGCACCGTGATTTGATTCATAAAGCGCAGGCTGAAACCATCACTTCAACGCTATTGCAAACTGCAGCGGCGATTATTTGCGTGTCTCAAGAGATTGCAAACTATATTATTAACAAAGAAGGTTGTACCACCTTAAGCAAGCTTCATGTCATTCCCAACGGCATCAACGCTGACCGGTTCCCCAACGCAGGGACTGACAAAAAACCACAAGCGCCGTTTGTCGTCGGCTTTGTAGGAACATTAAAACCCTGGCATGGCCTCCCCGGCCTCATCGAAGCATTTGCAGCATTTCATCGGCAGCAACCAAACACCCGCTTGATGGTGGTAGGTGACGGGCCACAAAAATCCGAAATACAGGAACTGTGCACGAAATACAACATTGAGGCCGCCGTCGACCTGATCGGCGCAGTCGCTCCGCAGGAAATACCTGCGAAACTGGCCTCAATGGACATAGCCGTGGCACCATACCCGAACCTAAGTGAATTTTATTTTTCGCCACTAAAAGTCTACGAATACATGGCCGCGGGCCTGGCCGTTATCGCCAGCGAAATCGGTCAACTCAAACAACTGATCATCCCCGGCAAAAACGGATTGCTGTGTACACCCGGTAACGTGGACTCACTGTTACAATCGTTGTTGCGACTGTATAACGACGAAAAACTGCGCCAAACCTTGGGAGCCGAAGCCCGTAAAACCGTAATACAAAACTATACCTGGGACAAGGTAGCCGATAGAATCATACAAATTGCTCAACGCATGGAAGATAAAAGCGGGCTTAAAAGAGGCACCGCTTAAATGGCCGGCTCTTCGAAAAAGCAGCTTAACCCTGGCTTGCTGCGCATACTGCGCCGGTTTCAACCGGAAATCCGCCAACATTTAGGGCTCATATCGCTTTCCTTTCTCGCCTTACTGGGAGAAGTGCTGTTTCGTTTGCTGGAACCCTGGCCTTTGAAATTTGTGTTCGACAGAATTATTCCCGTACAAGCGCCCGACGCTACACCACCTGAATCGGGATTGTTCCAATCCATGAGTCCGGAAAATCTGCTGATAGTTGCCGCCATTGCGGTAGTGATCTTTGCCGGATTACGCGCACTGGCCGCCTACGGCAGCACCGTGGGATTTGCTCTTGTAGGCAACCGAGTCCTCACGGAAGTGCGACGCAAATTGTACAAACATCTACAAGCACTATCACTATCGTTTCATACCAAATCACGTACCGGCGATTTAATTGTACGCATGACCGGAGATGTGGGGTTGTTACAGGAAGTCACCGTCACTGCGGCTTTGCCATTGCTGGGTAATGTATTGGTGTTGATTGGTATTATCGCCGTCATGTTTTGGCTGCACTGGCAACTGGCACTGATTTCCATCGCCGTAGTACCATTGTTTTGGTTTGCGACTTTGCGCCGCAGCCGCAGCATTCGTGAAGTTTCCCGCAAACAACGTAAAACCGAAAGCGCGCTGGCCGCAACCGTCGCCGAGTCCTTTAGCGCAATTAAAACCGTTCAGGCTTTGTCATTGGAACAAACCTTCAACGACTCCTTTTCCAGCAGCGCGAAAAAGAATCTGCGCGAAGGTGTTAAAGCTAAAAAGCTCGCCGCAGGATTAGAACGATATGTGGACGTACTCGTAGCCATTGCCACTGCCCTGGTACTTTGGTTCGGTGTATCCCTTGTCATGAAACAGCAACTCACCCCCGGTGACTTGATTGTATTTTTGGCCTATTTGAAAACAGCATTCAAACCGCTGCGCAATTTCGCCAAGTTCACCGGACGATTAGCTAAGGCGGCGGCGGCGGGTGAGCGTGTTGTGGAAATACTGGATCTGCAACCCGAGGTTCGTGACCGAGATGACGCTCGCCCCGCCCCGGCCCTGCATGGCGACATCGTCTTCGATAAAGTGGCTTTCTTCTACGAACCGGAAAAACCGGTGCTCAAAAATATCCAATTTTCGATCCGAGCCGGTCAAAGTGTCGCTTTAATTTCACCGTCAGGCTCGGGAAAAACGACCTTAACCGGCTTACTGTTACGCCTTTACAATCCTGTAGCAGGTCGAATTCTTATCGATGGTGTAGACATACAATCCTATACCATTGACTCCATACGCTCTCAGATTGGGGTAGTACTGCAAGATACGCTGCTTTTTGCCGGTAGTATTCGCGAAAACATTGCTTTTGCTGCACAAGATGCCTCCGAGGAACAAATTCAGGCGGCGGCACGCCTGGCCAATGCGCACGACTTTATCACGGCAATGCCCGACGGCTATGACACCTACGTCGGTGAACGCGGCGTCACTTTATCTAACGGACAAAGGCAACGTATTGCCATAGCCCGCGCAGCGATTTGTGAGAACCGGATACTGATATTGGATGAACCAACCACCGGCTTGGACAAAGAGAGCGAACGCGAGGTCATTACTGCGCTGGAAAAACTCGCCGAAAACAAAACCACGTTCTTAGTTACCCACGATCTTAAAATCGCATCGCGGGCAGACATCATTCTGCATCTGAAAGACGGCGAAGTGCACGAACTGGGTTCGCACGAAGAGCTCGTTGCCAACAGTGGCAGCTATGCCTCGCTCTATCGTTTACAAAACTTGTCCTGAAACTTTAAACGGAACCGGACAATGTTATCGAAACCAGACCAAGCCTTTATCGATCGCGATCACAAACTACCGGGTTTGCGTTTGCTGCTGGACACGGAACAATTAACTACGGTTATACAAGCCAACCTGCCTGCGGAAACGGTAATCCGCGTAGACCCCATATACATTCGCTACAAACCCGGAACCAATTGCCTGGTCGCCTATCATGTACACACGTCACGACGGGTACTGAATGTCTACGCCCGTGCATTCGGCGATGATGCTTCTGAAAAACAAGAAAAATTAAATAGAGACGACTGGAAACTGCGCAGTGACACCTCCCATAGCTACGCGCAGCCAATGATTAACCTGGAAAAGGAAGCTGTAGCCGTCTATTTTTTTCCACTGGATAAAAAACTGAAAAGAATAGGTAAGTTTGACAAAGCCTCACGACGTTTACGCCTGTTAGAGAAGTTGTTTCCGGATCTTTGCGTATCAAAAGAACAACTGCAGTTTGTACAACTACGCTATAAGCCGGAAAGACGCCACGTAGTTCGGGTAGAGATAAACCAGCGAGCTTTTGCTGTTCTAAAGTGGTACGCACCACAGGGCTATGAGCAAGCTAAAGCCTCAGCACAGCGTTTTTCCAGCACAGAACGCTTACACATACCGGAGATTCTGGCCTGGGACGACGACAACCAAATACTGGCGTTTGAATGGCTGGGCTCCACGGAGCTCACCAAGCTCATTGAGAAAGGCAATGCCGCTTTGACCTCTGTAAAAGAAACGGGACAGGCCCTTGCCGAGCTACACCGACAGAAGATCAACACAAACCGTTTGGAGCCATTCGACGATTTGGTGGATATACGCCAAACCTTTGAGTCGGTAATTGCAATTTGTCCTCAATTGCAGAACCTGATTGACAAGATAGGCGCGTCATTATCCCATTACATTAAGAAGCTGGAACCCATAACCACACCTATACACGGTGATTTTTATTCCGACCAAGTGTTAGTTCGGGAAAACCACACGGTGAGCTTCGTCGACTTTGATCGCGCCGGCCTTGGCGATCCTGCCAGGGACCTGGGTAACTTCATTGCCCATATTGAGCGCCAGGTTATCGCAGCGAAGCTTTCGCGAACGCTTGCCGACGCTATTTGCAAAACGTTCATTGAAGGTTACCAACCCTCGCACCAGGTACGCTCCCGTATTGACCTATATACCGCATTAGGCTTGTACCGATTGCTACCGGAGCCATTTCGGCATCGTCAACCGAACTGGGACGTATTAACCCAAAAAATTCTTGCAGCGACAGAACACTGTTTGCAACGATACATATCCGGCATATACAACGTTCTAACCAACACCCCTAAAGAAATTGTTCTGCTGAATGACGCCGCTTTACCCTGTATAAATCTAGCGTTGAATGGCAGGTATATGGAAACCAAGTTGGAACCGTTACTTAGACCCCATTCACAAAATGCACCGTTGCGGGTAGCGCAAACCCACATCATCAGACACAAACCGGGGCGCCGTTGTTTATTGCAATATCAGATTACTTTAACTGACGATCGCGGCGACCCGGTACACCTATGCATTATGGGCAAGGTCCGCGCCAAGGGCGCAGACCGAAAAACCTATAAGCTCAATTCCGCACTGTGGGAAAACGGATTCGGCGAAAGCAGTGACGATGGCCTTATGGTACCTCAACCCATCGGACTGATACCCGATTTGAATATGTGGCTGTACCACAAGGTCGAAGCCTCATCCGTCGGTGAATCACTCGACTCAAATGACAACCACACCCAGAGTCGAATCGCCACATTGATTCACAAACTGCATCATTGCGGCCAGACACCAAGAAAAACTCACAACATTAGCGATGAACTGGCAATACTTCGCAGCCGCATGGACACCTTATGTAAAGATTTTCCGCACTGGGCGGAACGTATTAACCGCCTGTTTTGCGCCTGTCAGGAACTTGCTCAAAACATTCCGGATTCCATACCACGATGTATTCATCGGGATTTTTATTTTGATCAAGTTTTAGTGAGCGCGAAAAAACAACTTGCCCTTATTGACCTGGATCTTTGCAGTCAGGGAGATCCGGCCTTGGACTTGGGTAACTATATCGCCCACCTAATGGAATATGCTTTGAGAATTCGCGGTGACATCAATGCGCTTTCAAGCGCCTGCTTAGCCTTTGAAAGAGCGTATGTGCAGTTATCGCCCCTACCAAAAGAAACAATAGACGCTTATGTATCTTTAAGCTTAGCCCGCTTAGTACAAATAAGCACGCTGTTGCCGGAACGGAGAGCCTTTACCGAACAGCTGTTGATGCACACAGAACAACGACTTGGAATATCTGCAAACACAAATTGCGGCAGATTGATTATCAACACAGGTAGAACCCTGTAATTATTAGAGGAAATACGGTGATGTGTACCGGAAAAAAGAAACTAAGATTCGCTACTAGCAGTGTCTGCTTGGTTTTGATGGCAACAATACCTTTGGCATGGGCCGGATCAGACAAACCACCCAGCACCAACAACCAAATCTCCGAAGAGCTGGCCTACGGTGGACGGGTAGAATTTGAGTCAAGAAAACAAGGCAATTTTAATCTTGACGACACCAAAGCAGAAGATGAAACACGAAACCGACCTCTGGTATCGCTGGCGCTGCGCTACTCGCCAAAAGAAAATATCTCTGCCTACTTAAATGCCGACTTCGCCAGATATATGTACGATGACGAAGCGCAAAAAAAAGTCGACAAAACCGAGCTTTCTATTGTGAATGCTTACTTACAGCTGGACAATGTGTTCAACACCATGAATATCAAACTGGGCCGAATGCGCACCAAAGACGAACGCGAATGGCTTTTCGATGAAGAATTGGACGGCGCCAGATTCGAACTTATGATCCCCGATGGCGCTGTGGAATTTTTCGCTTTTGAAAAGAATCACAAAGACACCATGAATACCGGCGCCAATGAAGGCATTAGAAACTACTTGCTATATGGCCGCTACGAATACATCAAAGACAACCAATTAATGGCCTACTATTTGATTCAGGATGATAAAACCGCAGGGCAACGCAATGCACAGTTTTTTGGTCTTCAAGCCCAAGGTGAATTAGGCGATATGGACTACTGGCTGGAAACCGGTTTAGTCGGAGGCGATGAAGCCGGTCAATCAATTGATGGCTTTGGCTATGACCTCGGTTTTTACTATACCTTCAAGTCATTACCGGCGCGCCCCCGATTGATTATGGGCTACGCTTACGGCAGCGGTGATAACAACCTTACGGACAATGTCGACGGTAACTTTCGCCAAACCGGCTATCAAGACAATGACTCCAAAAACGGTGGAATTGAGCGCTATAACATCTATGGAGAAATGGTCGACATGGAGTTAAGTAACGTCAAAGTCACCACTTTGGGCTTGGGATTCCGATATCAGAGAAGTTTCTCCTTTGATGTAGTCCATCATACCTACACGCAGGACGTCGCCAGCAGCAATATTCGCAATTCAGAAATCGACGAAATTCCCAATGGGACCAGCACCGATCTGGGTAGCGCCTTGGATATTATTGTCGGCGGTCGCCCCACTAAGGACACAAAAGTTACCTACACCGTGGGATACTTCTACCCAGGCCAGGCTTTCCCTAACGCCGACAACGCCTTGTTCACGGAATTGGCGTTTAAATACAATTTTTGACGATTTGTTTGTACACTCAAGCACAAACGGCTAATACCGTTTGTGCTTGAGGTATTTCCAACACTTTGAGCGGAATCACTTTTCTCTACCGCTACGCAGTTGTACTCGCAGAAACCGAATCCTCACTCACTTCAAATATTTCATAACCGTGACACCGGCCCTTGTAATGTCCTGATAATTCGCGTACGGTGGGCTGGCTTTCCATTCTCCCCTTCTGCATAACCTTTTCCGCTTGTTGTGTCGTCGGATTTCCGATCCCATACCCACGAGACACAACGTGCCCGATTATGAGCTTAAGTACCAAAAAATAACTGTCAACCATGAGCAATATGTTATTCGGTCTTTAAAAGACCGACAACAGTTTGACGATACCGGAGAGCTGGCGGCGGCAGTGGGAATATCCTCCGCTTCCTGGCCCTTATTTGGACTTCTATGGCCATCATCAAGGGTTTTGGCCAATCACGTCAGCCAACTGGAGCTAAAGGATAAGCGAGTACTGGAAATCGGTTGCGGCCTGGGCCTGAGCAGCCTGGTATTACAGCGCATGGGAACGGATATTACCGCCAGCGATTATCATCCACTGGCGCAGTCTTTTCTAGATGAGAATGTGCGTGGCAATGATTTGGAGCCGATACCGTTTCAAGCAGGAAACTGGGAAACCGACAACCCTACCATGGGCAACTTTGATTTGATTATCGGCAGTGATGTTTTGTACGAACCGGCCATGGCATCGACAGTCTCCCGATTTATTGATCGTCACTCCAAGGACGACGTGGAAGTCATGATCGTCGACCCGAATCGCGGTAATCGCAACCACTTCACACGCAACATGGCCGAATTGGGATACAAACATCACTTTGAACGTTTCAATGTAGACACGCCAAAAGAAGCGCGCTGCAAAGGACGGATACTACATTATCAGCGCTCCTTTCCCACTGCGTCCTCTGAGCGCAACCGATAAGTCATAGCGCGCAATTATTCAGCCACGGTATAGAAAGCACAGCATAGAAAAACCACAGACAGCTTGCGCTGCCTGTGGTTTGATTTGCCGAACCTAACTCTAAGTATTTTAGGCAGCGTGACGATACTCCTCTCTGTGCTCACGGTGGTCCGGTTCATGGATAACTGACTCGAACTCTTCCTCGCGAGAGACCTGTTGAGCAAACAGTGCACTTAACGGTTCTTCTCCCAGTATGGCAGCAAGTACCGGATAGATGCCAATCAAGGGCAGTACAGCCAAGGCGCCCAAAGGAGCGGAAGCTACATATACGCTGCCGATTGCAGTGGCACCGAAAGCACCTAACAGTACCCGTGTATAAGTAGACAAGCGCGTATCTGCCACCGTGTTGGTTTTCAATTTTGCCACCAAGGCTATCACCGGGCTCCAACCCGTGATGGCGCTGAACACCGGGAAAATAGCCAGCAGCGGTAGTACAGCCAACCAACCCAACGGGCTGACCGTCGTTTGCATGGTATACCCAATTAAAACGGCACCGAACATAGCACGAGTTAAACGTGAAGTGCGGCTCAGATTTTCTACTGATCCAAAACTCTCTGAATTATACATAACATCCCCCTTCTCATCTGGTGTGTAAAGCAAGTTTTGTTATGTGTAATTAAAGACCTTGCAACTGAATTTTCTCTTACTACTTTGTTAATGGAGTCTTAAAGACCCTATCGAATAGAGATTTAACCAAAACTTCAAACACTTAGTTTGCAGACCAAATCCCAGGTTTTATCAACATAACCTTTCCTTCAGCCGATCTTCATATAACCTTCAGACAGGCTTCAGCTTGACTTCATTAATGCTTCAGATAGATATTAAAAACACTTTAGAGAATAGGCATGATCCGCTTTTAGGACTTTGTTGGCGGTGGCAAATAAAACCACAACAAAACCACAATCCCTATCAAAGACAGTTGCCCCATAGCCATCCAGGCCGGAGAATGGTCCAAAACAGGCACCACCACACTGGCAATGAGTGCGTTACCCATCATTTGCACAAAACTTTGTACCGCCGCCGCAGCGCCTCTGTTACCGGGAAAACAATCCAAAGTCAAAACGGTCATTGGTGGCATAGCAATTCCGATTCCGACGGTGTAAAACGTTAATGGAACAATGGTGGTCAATACCGTCGGGGAGACCGCTAAAGCCTGCGCACTATTCAGCACAGCACCCAACACCATTAGAACCAATGCCAATGCTAAAGTTTTCTGCATAGGCCACCGGTGAGACAAGCGCCCACTGGTCCACGCCCCCACGATTAAGCCCCCCACCAAAGGGATAAATAGGATGCCGAAATCACCAACACCCAAATTCAAAAAATCAAAAATAACACTGGGTGCGCCGGCAATATACAAAAACATACCACCGAAGTAACAAGCCAGCATAAACACTAAAAATTGAAACCGACGATGAATCAAGGTACGACCATAGACCCGCGCCACATTAATCGGGTGAAAGGACTGACGCATGGACTCGGGCAAGGTCTCAGGCACCCACAGCAAAACCAGCACCAATACCAAAGAACTGTATATGGCCAGAAAATAAAACACACTATGCCAACCCAAGCTATCTTGCAGCCAACCACCAATCACCGGCGCTATGGCGGGTGCTATGGCAAACAGCATCATAGCCTTTGATAAGGCGCGCTGCGCCTCCTCCGGTGGATAGGCATCGCGCAATATCGTCCGACCGGCTGCCAAACTACCGCCGGCGGCCGCCCCTTGCAGCACGCGGAAAAACAGAAACCCGGCGTAATCTTCGGATAAAGCGCAGCCCAAAGTGGCTAACACATAAAAACACAAAGAAGACAAAACCACGGTTCGCCGTCCCAAACGGTCCGATAACGGCCCCCATACCAGAGTAGAAACGGCAAAGGCTGCCAGATAAAAAGCCAGACTCTGCGATAACACGGCACGACTGACCCCAAACTCCGCCTCTATCGCGGCAAAGGACGGTAAATAGGTATCGATGCTGAATGGACCGATCATGGTCAATAGTGCAATGACCAACGTCAGGTGTTTAGGGGCCGTTTGACTGGGTGACAATGTCATTCCATCACATGATTATGAATTAGAAGTATACATAGAAACCTGAATAACACTTTTGTATAAGGTGAAATTTACGGTTTTCTACCGACGCTTGTATCCTGACCCACCGCTTGTAAATGTTCGACTGCAATAATTCACTGATCACTGTTAGCAGGCTTGCTCATATACCAAACGAATTGGACTGAAAACACGTAACTATAATTGAACAACGGTGAAGCAACAAAAAACTACGGAGCCTGTGCCGTGTACCCGAAAAATGTATTTGTGACTGTATCAGTTCCTACACTCTCTGTGCTTGTCATTGTTGCCAACAGCCGTCAAGCGCATGCAGAGGCGACACAAGGTAAACCTCAACACTTTTTCTGTTTTGGCTGTGGGAGCACAATGCAGCCACAAAGGTATAGGATACAGAGGAGAAAACTACTTTAGTTTTAGCCTTGGCTTGCTGTATTGATGTCAGTGCAGCGGCGGGGTCAATCAAAACCCTATCGCTGTCACATCGAATACCCAACGTTACTCTCTCAACACAAACTGCATAACTGTTGTATTTGTATTTCCATCAATTCTGCCGCTGTATCCCGCAGTCACGATTTTGTTATTGCCACCCAAGGCAATAGCGCGGGCTGAATCGGAGTTTCTGGTGGTATGGTTACCCGCTATGCCCTGAAACAATCCATCGGCGCTGAATAACCAGATTTCATTGTTCCATATTCCACCCCTGACCAGGGTGCCCCCGGCCAACACAATTCTACCGTCGGCCAGTATCAAGATATCGTTAATATAATCATTTCCATAAACACCGCCAGATCCGTATCGGTAGTGGTACCCCGCACGTGAGTTCGCATCGATGTAACCGAACCCGCTGACCGGGTCCGTGTCGATTGCTCCGTCTTGCGTAAGGCGCACCAGCGAAAATCCGGTCAATAACGAGTCGCAAGCAAAAACCACCTTATCTTCTGCGGTAAGGGCCAAGCCCGTGGCACGGACCGAGCCGACATTTTGTGTTACGCTGAATGGATTGTCCCGTTCATGATAGAATCCGGTTTTGACTCCATTGGCATCATTAACTCCAAAATTACCTACATCCAATTCACCGCTTTGGGTATAGCGCCACACCACTGCACGTAAGTTCGCAGTACCGGCAACCAATATGCGTCCGGTTGAATCCAATGCAATATGAGTCGCGTCGTTATTACCCCAATCCGGGGCATTGGCCCGATCCGTGTCTTTCAGCAAAACATAACCCAAGCGATTACCCTGAACACTGTCCCCAAAGCCGGTATCCAATTGCCCCTGTGGGTTGTATTTCCAAATCATCATGTCGGTGTTGCCGTTACCAATAACATCGCGATTACCGGCAACGATGATGCTGCCGTCTGCTGCAATAGCAACGGCTTTGCCTGTTGCAAACTTGGCGTTAACCAGGGTTGAGTCAAATCTCACATAACCTAAACGGTTTCCGGGGCTGGACGGATCCGGATCACCAAAACCGGTATCCAGATCGCCGTTGGTCGTATAGCGCCAAACCACAGCATCACCGCGATGGTCGGGAGTAGAGGTGGCGTAGCTTGAGCCGACAACAACAATTTTAGATTCACTGGTGATTGCGAGCGCGTATCCTCTGTCCCAGAGCTGACCGCCGCCGGCGTTGTGATGAGTGAGATAACCCAGACGTTTAGTATTGTCAGTGGGGTGTACAGGACCAAATCCCGTAACTAAATCCGTGTTCAACTCTCCTTGTGGCGTGAACTGCCAAATCGCCATGTCCTGGTCATTGGTCTGCCTGTTCCAGCTGATACCGACAGCGACAATATTATTGCTCACCGGTAAAACGGCCACGTCGTTCGCCTGTTCTTCTTGGCCTTCTACAAACGTGATGATTCTACGGGCCGTATAACCTTTTCTCAGGCCGGTGTTGCTATCCAACTCACCGAAGGAGGTATCTGCGTCGGCAATGGTTTTGGAGACATGAATCGTAGGGTAAAGGGAATCCCTCAGTTCACCATCACTCACATGAAAGGTAGATCTATAGTAGTTGTTGTCGTTGATGTCGTTTAAAGACGGCATTTCAGACAACTCCACCAAACCCGACGCGGAAACGGTCAGGGCCCCGCAACACACACTATAGCTGAGTTGCGTGTTCACATCCTCATCAGTGGCCACTATTTGCGCTACAAAGGGGCTACCCATCTCCACTTCAATGTGTTCGACGAACGGCCTAGGCTCAAGCATCACCGGCGCTTCATTCACGTTCAGTACGGTAACCGCAACCGTGTAAAACGTGGAAAGCTCGCCATCGCTGACGTTAAGTCCAAACTCGTAGACGTTGTCGCCGTTAGCATCCGTTGGTTGCTCAAAGTTGTGCGCGGTAAAACTCATCACTCCGGTATTGGAATCAATAGCAAGTCCCGAATCCACTCCTCCGCCGATACTGAAGCTAATGCTGTTCTCTTCCAGATCGGTGGCCCGAACGGTTCCCAACTCACCGCCAACGTTTTCGTCTACCTCAAACGAATAAAACTGAACCAAACGTGGTGCAGTATTGGATGTATTTGCCGTTGCTGCATTAATGACCCGAATATCCAAATCAAATGTTTCGGTTACGGTTCCATCGACAATGGTAACTTTGGTCAAATACACATTGTCCAAATTGTGGTCTTGTGGATTTTCAAAATCCGGCGCGGTAATAAAAGACAAAACCCCGGACGCCGAATCAATGGCCAGCCACTGGGAATCCGGCATACCCTGATCCAGTGAATAACTGAGGGAACGAGCACCGGCTACAATCTGCGCATAGTTGGCAACAAAAGTGGTATTTTCCAACACGTCGATGCGTCGCAGCTGGTTAACAATGGGCTCACCCGTGGGAGTGCCTGGATCGGTGCCTGGATTAGTACCGGGATTGGTCCCCGGGTCGGTTTTATCGGAATTATCCGAGCCCCCGCAAGCCGATAAGCTCATGATTAACAATAAAATAATTAGCCTGCGCAACATTTTCACCCCCCCTAAAATCCAACTCGCCCGTGCCTCAGTGAACCCGCCCAGATAGTAAAGTGTACCAAGATACTCGGCTTGAGTGTTAGTCTTGGGGGAGGAAGTTTGAGAGAAATCGTATTGGAGGAGGTGGTTTTGAGAGCGACGAGGAGAGAGTCGCTTTAAGCTAATTTGTAACTGCATAACGGTGTTTAAACTCCTGCTCAAATATAGTTACAATATTGATCGCTCCGTATGGCTATTGCCCTTCAGGCGGCTCCCACAACTCCACTTTGTTCCCTTCCGGGTCCATGACCCAGGCAAACTTTCCGAATCCTGATTCCTGAATATCACCATCCCCTTCAACGAGTACATGACAACCCTCGTCACGTAGTGCTGCCACTAGTGCGTGAAGGTCATCAACTCGATAGGTGATCATATAGGGCGTCTTGCTTGGCGCAAAACCGGAGCCGTCCCCAATGATCCAGGCGGTAGTACCATTGACCGGATCTCCCGAATCGTCAACCCAACGAAAGGCGGTCCCGCCCCACTCTTGGACATCTACTCCCAGATGATTTTTATACCAAGCCCGTAGCGCTTCGGGGTTCTTTGCACTGAAATGAATTCCACCAATGCCGGTAACACGCTTCATACTCAACTCCATGTGACTTATTAGTTATTCTCGGCTCTACTGCCCGACCACAACATACCCTTTCTTCAGTTTCTGGGCCAGCAATTTAGTTGCACTGCCCAATGCCGCGGTGGTAGTTTCAAATTGTTGCACTTTACCTTGACCTTTGGTGCCAATGCGACCAAAACACACTTCATGTTGTTTGTCACTGACCGTGATCGACCAAAATTTAGCAGAACTTGCTGACACAAATTCCAAATAGACTGTTTTGCCCAACACCACTTCCGGAGGATCAAGCGTAGACGGGGTCGGCGTTGGAGTCGACCGGGTCGACGGGGATGAGCTTGGCTGGGGCGCTGTGGTACTTGGTGTTTTCACCGAGTCGTCCAGCGATTTTAGCGGCTCGCTCTTGTCCTTCAGTTCCTCAGGAACCGCTGCATTGTCTCCTATTGGCTTTTGTACGGGCTCTTGCATAAACTCTTGCACGGGCTCCGCGTAGACTGGTGCGACAGTATTCGTCGACTCCGGTTGAACCGGTCCTAATTCAATCGTATCCTCTACGGCTTCCTCCGCCTCGGGTTGCGTTAAGGCTTTATCAATCTGAGCCAAAACAGATTCAGGATCGTCGTACCAGTCTTTGAGAAGCACATGTACAATGCGCCAACCGAAATTACGTAGTAACTGCGGTTTTAATAAGTCTCGCTCGATGACGTCTTGTTGTTGATAGAAGTGATCGCCGTCTATGAAAATCCCCAGACGATAGTGAGTTTCTTCAGGCCGACGCAATGCCATGTCGCATTTAAAGCGCGAATGACCGACACCGGCGTCCACCACCCAACCTTGCTGCTCCAAGGCTGACTGAAGTTGGATTAAACAAGGATTGACCGCGCCGTCCGTTGCTGCGTTTTCACTGCCGCTGCCCAGGTCGCTATAGCTGAGACCGAACAGCACCCGATTGGCCGATTCCTCATCCCCCACCGACACCGCCTCGGTGTAACGCAAATAGGATTTTAAGGCATTGGCGCCTTCGTTATAGTCATTGGTGATATCGGCGTGTTGAATGGAACTGATGACCACCATGTGTTGCTTGGCACGCGAAAAAGCCACATTCAACCGTTTCTCGCCGCCTTTTTGATTAATCGGGCCAAAGTTCATACGCATTTTCCCTTGCGGGTTATGGCCATAACAAACACTCAAAATAATAATGTCGCGCTCATCGCCTTGGATATTTTCCAGGTTCTTTACCAATAGCCCGACGAATTCACCGTCTTCCTCGCGCTCGAACTCCGCATCCAACAAATTGCGAAAATCGCGATCGTGTTCAGCCAGCGCATTCAGCGCGCGCTCAATCTCCGTCTGTTGCGCTTCGGAAAACGCCACAATACCAATGCTTTTATGCGCTTGCGATGTTAACAGGCCGCGCACCAGTCTGGCGATATAGTCCGCCTCACGCCGATTGCGTCTATTCTCATAAATTCCTTTTTCAATACGATGAAAGCTTACGCCTCGGTCGAGAATCCGGTTATGGTTTTGATCGCCCTGTTGCGAGTCAAACACAACAATGGCTGCCTTACTATCCGAATTGGCCACCACATCGGGGACCGTCAACAAAGACCCCTGGTAAAACGCCCAATTGGAAAAACTGATCAAAGCTTCCGAACGGCTGCGATAATGCCAGCCCAAACGGCGGGATTCGAGATTATTGGCCACATGGGTAAGAAAACTGTTGCTGTTCAGATCGTATTCGACCAGTTCATCGTCTTCGTAAAACTCCAAGACCTCTTCCTCACCTCCGCCACTTTTGGCTGAGAAAAAATTGGTGGGCGGCATTTGCATTTGATCGCCCACCACCACCGATTGATTGGCACGAAAGATTGAAGGGATGGCCTCTTCCAAGGTTATCTGGCTGGCTTCGTCGAAAATAACCACATCAAAATCGTCACTGCTTAAGGGCAAAGTGTCGGAAACGCTTAAGGGGCTCATGAGCCAAACCCGTTTTAGATCATTGATCACTTCACCGGAAGCGTTGGATACCATATCGCGAATGGATTTGTAACGAATGGACTTTCCAAACTCGTGCTCAAGCTCCCGTCGCCCGCGCGCATAACGTTTCTTAAATTCTTTCTGCTCCGACGAGAGTTCCGCTGCCGCTAAATTGCTCACATGTAGATTATGCAAAAAATGACTGCGGACTTGGTCCAAAATCGCATGGGCGTTTTGCTTGTATAAAGCACCGTGATATTTGCCCAAAGTTTTAACATGCTGCTGTTTCACTGTCCCCACAATCCGGTTAAGCGCCGGTTGGGTTTTAATCAAGGCCGTTACGGTTTTGTGAGCAATGGCCGTTTCGATTTGTGAGCTGGTGAGTTTATGGGTTCGAAACAAAGCGGACAAACTCAACGGCAAACCTGCCAATGCTTTTAAGCACAGTAGAAATTCCGGCACCTGATGCAAGGCGTCTTTCATTCCGGCCAAAATCAATTTCAGCTCTGAATACGGGATTTCTTCATAAGCTTGCACTAACTGCGACAGCGTTTCGCCAAATTCCACGAATGAAGGTTTCAGTGAGGCATATCCGGCGATAATATCGCGAGCGTCCGCATGAGTGACCAAATTTTCGTGTAGCCGCTGTAAGCTTTGCGTGTAGTCGGGTAAATCACGGCTAACCGCTTCCAGTGTGGTATTAAGTTCCTCCAACTCACAGTCAAAACCGAAGTCGATTTTCATGTCATCGACAAAATCCTCCAACACGACCAAGGCTTTGTGCTCGTCCAGCAGCCAAGTCAGCACCTGAACCCACTTCGGTTTGATTTGATGCGCCGAAAAATCATAATGCAGATTTAATACTTTTCGCAGCTTCCACCAAGTAGGACTTAGAAAAGCCAGAACCCCTCCCACACCGGATGCCTGTGCCAGCGCAGCTTCCGTTTCCTCCGGTGCCAGTTTATTCCGCCAGTGTTGGGTTTTGTCTTGAGCCTTCTTATACTGTTCCAGCTTTTTCAGGTACTTTTTCCGCGCACTCTCAAAACGCTGGGTCAGCGCATGGCTATCATCAAACAAACAGTTCAGTTTTGCCTGCGCCAGTGGTTTTATGGATTGCGTATACGCCAGCAGTTGCTGCAGTTCCGCCACGGTCGTAAAATCCGCCGCGGCAAAACCGGCCTTTTGATTGTAGCCGGCTAAACGCTCTTGTAAGGACTGCAGTGTACTCAGAGCCGAGTCGATCAATTGTGCCGCAGTATTCATAGGCTCCGCATGATCTATGAATTGCTCGTGCAACAGTACTAGAGGATGTTTAGCGAGAATACCGTCCTCTTGAATTTCGCCTATAGCCGCTTGCAACTCTGTCAATGGGGCGCGATGCATCTCCCATTGGGCATACTCCGGAAACCTCTCAAACTCCAACACACTGAATTGGGGTAACAGATGCTTGTTCCGTATCGCCAATTCCAACAGCTGATTCAAAGGGATACCCGCCGAATCGTAAACTTGCGTCATATGGCTATCGAAGCGCTTGAGCGGCTCCAAACTTTCATTGAGACGAACGACAATGTCCTTTCTTTGCGCCTGCGCATCTGCGTTCCCGGCGCTATCAAACTCCAGGAAACCTTCATATGTCGCCCTTAGGTCGAGAATGAAACGTTTTTTATCTGTTTGCGAGTCGTGAATCAAGCTGCAAATAGCACCCAAGCCCTGTTGTTTTAAACGCAAATAAACAATATCAATGGCTGCACGCTTTTCGCAAACGAATAATATTTTTTTACCTCTGGCAATAAAGTCGGCAATCAAATTGGTAATGGTCTGAGACTTACCGGTACCGGGCGGCCCTTGAATAATATAGCTTTCCCCCCGTTTGGCCAGAGCGATGGCCTCGGATTGCGTGGGATCGCAGGGTACGATATGGAACTGTTGACTAAGGTCAGCCTCTTTTTCACTGTGATGAGATAAGGGCCTGGGGTTAAGTGAAAACGTGGCTTCGAAGGCTTGGTTGTGCTGAGGCGATTCCAATAAACGGGTATAATCTTTTACCAAAGACATTTTTCGGTACTTGAAATTCCCCAGAGTGACATTACAAATATCATACTGCCAGCGATAAGGGTTGGTTTCATCGTTTTCTCGCAGCGAGTAAAAGGCTTTGGTTTTCTTTTGTTCCGACCCGACCGAAGCGCCCGGTAACTGCACCATATATTGCATATCCACACTGCTTACATCGCCGACGATGCGCTGTAAATAAGTGGGGGTTTTGCGTATTCTTTGATTAAACAAACGCAAACCCAGCGGGTGAAAATTGCCCGCCTTGTAGCTGTAATCAATATCTTCGTATTTGACAATACCCCGCCCGGAAAGACCGGCGCGACGGTTGTAATGATCCAGGCGGCGTTTGGCGGCGGCATGCACAATATCCACTTTGGGCTTATCGATAAGCTCCAGTGTTATGGACTGATCGCTGGATTCAATTTGTGCTCTAAGCCACTGGTGAAATTCCACCAGATCGGTCTTTTTCAAATCGATGCTGTCGGGCAGATGAATATCATAAAGCTCACCAAATTGGTGTCGCAACACCGGATTGATTTCCGCCTCGGTACTAAGGGACTGCAGCCAGTATTTGTCTTTCACTCCTTTTTTCTTGCTCAACTCTACCGGGAGCAATACCAAAGGCGAATAAAAACGCTCTTTATTGGATTCTTTCAAATTGGTCCACGATAAAAAGCACAACACCAAACGCAACTGAGCAAACCCGAACTCCTGCTGATCTCGATTGGCTTCGGTGCGCAAACGATCCAAGGAGCCCGGCACGTAAAGCGCCTCAAGCGTGTTGACGTACTTATTCAACAAAGTCGGCTTTTCTTTCAGGATATCCTCTTTGAATGAATGACCCCAAGTCAGCAAAGAATCGGCTTTTATATTCTGCACATCGCAGGACAATGGCACAGAAGCCTGAGTGAGATTCACCATGTTCTGTGTCGCGGAAAAATGTAACAGCTTATTACGTTTGGAAATTTCAAACAGCCTTTCCTGAAGTTTCCCTAAAATGATCTGCTGTTTTTCGTCGACTTTCTTTTTATCAAAGCCGCCGACCCTAAGCAGTTCAAAATCTATATCGCTGTCCTGATCCCGATAGTTTTTTAGCGAACGGTACAAAGACTCCAGGTCGGCAAGACGCACATGTCGGCTAAGTTCCGTTGTTTGTACAATCACCTTAGCGATAACCGGATTGAGATCTGAGTTTATGGCAAACAGATTGTGCCGATTCTCCACAAACAGTTGCAAATCTTCACTATTGTTTAAATCCAGATTGCAGGCCAGGGAAGCCAATATAAGCCCGATGACAAATATGTCACTCAATGGATCGTGATGCTCCAATTGGTGTTCCCAGCAGATATAGCCAGGCAAATATACCGGCGCGGTAATTTTATCCGTACGTTCGGCAATGGAGTGATCTCGATGCACTTCCGAGCCTTCGTTCAGATCACTGAGATGGGATGATTCGCTCACTATGCGCAACGCGCCTTTGTGGGGCGGATCGACCCGTCGCAGCGCGCTCTTGGCATAGCTCGGTGGCTTGGCGTCCTTGATCGCGTACCAAATTCCGGCATTTTCGATATGAAGCTCACCCAGACCCTGCAACGGTGCCACCTGACCCGCTTCATGGGTTTCAAGCAACTGCTTAATCAAGGGCAGCATGGCATGCACCACCGCGTCACTGGTGAGAAAAGGCTGATCGGTTTGCTCGTTGAGATAATGTTCTAACTTACTCATGAGTCTCCCCGGAAGCCGCCAACTTATCCAGCAAATCGGCAGCAGAGGCGCTTAGCGTATCGAGCGCTTTTTTGGTAAGACCCAGTTCTTTTCGAACCATTTCTGAAAAATGCGACATAACGCCTAAACTCTCCGACAACAGCAAACAATGCGCCAAGGGTGCCTCATCCAGGGACTGATCCACTGCAGCAAAGTCCAACATCACATAGCATAAGTAATCCTTCACGCTTTTATGACCGGCTTTTAACGCCTGATGCAGTTGTGTCTGATTCGTGTTAATGAATTCCTGATTGTCGGTAGTCTGAAAGTCGTGAAAGAACTGCCGTGCATGAGCCAAAACGGCTTCGGTTCGCATCCAGGGATATTGCAATAACAGCTCAATCAAAGCCCGAGTCTGCCGCGACAAGCTTTCTTTTTCCAACACGTCGAGCTGCCCCAACGCAACCGGCCCTCGAATTAAACGCATAACCAGACCTTCATCTTGCTGCTCTTGCCACACCGCCAGCGCTTTGGTCCGCAAGAAACTTTCCGGATGGGTAACATGCATGCTGCCTTTGGCGTGTTTCTCCAAAATCTCATCGGCTTGCTGCAAATAGGCTTCAGCACTCACCGCGTCCAAACCGGTGACCATTTTGACCATGGCACTCACAGCCACATTCAGATTGTCCGTCGCCAAGTAGGCACCGCGGTCGCAATACACCTCAGTGAACAAAGAAAACAAGCGGACACTTTCCAGATAACAAGCGTCTGCTTGATGATCTTGGGCCAAAGCCTCTAGAATTTGATATGCGGTGAAGTAACGCTGCTCATCCCGCTCCCACAGCTGGAAGTGATACAGCTCATGACCTAGAACTGCTGCAATTTCTTCATCCTGCAGCGTTTTTAACAAGGGGCCATAGAAAATAACATGTGGCTCATCTGGAATATAGGCAAGCGAAGCATTCAGCTCATTGATTTGTTGTCCCTGGTATAAAGTGATGGGACGTTCGATACCCAATTTTTCGGCAACACCTTGGGCAATAGCATACAAATGGGACTGAGTTTGAGGGTCAATTCGGTAAGTGGATTTCAATAGCTGTAAACGGACATTGTCCCCGTGCTCGGATTTCACTTTTGCCGAAGCAAACCAATCCCACAACTGTGGTTCTTCAGTTTCCAGATAGTGTGTAACATCAGCAAGATAAGTAGGCAGCAAACTTTCTGACATCATGTCCGAGTAACTTTATTCATGGGCATAAGGATTATATGCAAAATTCAGCATCAATCCCAGCAACAACTATTCATTGCGTCACATTTTCCTGAAAGATCACTGATCATTAGTTACTCTATTTGATTTTCTAAATACGAGCCCCCAGCACATCCCCTCGCGACATGGAGCTGCGGTCGCATAAGGCTAATCCAAGCTCGTTGCCAAGGACGTTACCCGCATTGTCTGCGTCTGCGCCAAAGGAGATGCGAGACCCAAAGCCGAGCACGATATCGGCTGGTTCGCGCTCGTCTTCTTTGCGGCGACGCTGCAAAGATTACCCGGCACATAGAGAAAGACCGTATAGAACCCCGCACCATTGTGCGGGGGTTTTTTCGCATCGGAAACACACACTAATCTACAAATTATATAAATTGTTGATGATTTGTGAACTGGGGCACAAACTGTTTTACCGACCCAGCCGAGTTAAGTATTGAGCGGATTGGGACTATTCATTGAAGACATTACAAAATATTTTCGAGAATGCTTGCTCGGAATTTTGTAAAAGTGTCCGAAACTCCTTGGGCTACCCCGTCACTATCCATACTTTAGTTAGGGCTTTACATGAACTTAGGATTTAGCCTGGCTTCAGGAAATACTTTATTTATAACGCTTAGGTCTGGGCCGGAATAATATGAGCAAACATCTTTTCGCAATCATTAAAAGCGGCAACCGGGAATACAATGCCAGGCCCGGCAAAGTGCTCAGATATCATCGAATTGAAGCCGAACCGGGTGAGACCGTTGAGTTCGAAACCATTTCCAAAGTAGTAAACGGAGACAACGTCATTGTCGGCGAACCCTTGATTCAAGGCGCTATTGTACGCGCCCGCGTGGTCAAACACGAAAACCGAAAAGGCACCATCGTATTTCGTTTAAAACGACGCATTCTCTATCATAGAAAAAGTAAGCACCGATTTTCCTTTACCAAAATCAAAATAGACGAGATCATCATCAATGATTTGGTATTAAATATCAAAGACGCAGATTCCAGAAAGATTAAGCGGGCACTGAGCAGTGCTCGAAAAATCTTTGAGAAAAACAAGAGTTCCAAACCGTTTGAACCTGCTCATGCTGTCAGTTCAACACAAACTACACAAACCAATCCAAGTGATTCCGGCTCAGTGAATAGCGACATCGCCGCTGCTGCAATCGCCACAACCGCCGTCAGTGACCTGCCAACCGGCACCCACCAACCCGGCACTACCGCAGCGGACGCGAACACGCCGTTTACGGCGAAGGAACCCGCTGCGCTTAGCGATACCAATGCGGCAACGGAATCGCCGGAAGCGACAACGGCTAACAGCAATACCGGCTCGGAGTTCACGGATACGGTTAATATCGATGATCACAGCACCGACTCATCACACAGCGAAGCTACAAGCGACTCACAGGTACAAAACGCCGTCACTTCGGACCGCTCAAACGATCAAAGCAGCGCAGCCGACGCCTTTAACGATACCGTCGCCCTGGATGCCAACCCTGCGAAATTGGCCTTAGAAGGATCCGCATCGACACCAACAAAACTGGAAGCGGACACTGATAATCTAAACCATAACAGCACTGCCCCCGGCGCGAAGACTATAAAGCCCTTAGCCGGCAAAATGCCCTTAGCCAATAAAGAGCCTTTAGCCGGTAAAGAGCCCTCAGCGAGCAAAGAGCCCTCAGCGAATAAACAGCCCTCAGCGAGCAAAGAGCCCTCAGCGAATAAACAGCCCTCAGCGAGCAAAGAGCCCTCAGCGAATAAACGGCCCTCAGCGAGCAAAGAGCCCTCAGCGAATAAACGGCCCTCAGCGAG
>JAOUJW010000040.1 GCA_029882975.1 Gammaproteobacteria bacterium | reverse complement strand
ATTCTATAATCGCAAATCAGCAGGTATCTTATCCCCCGATTCCAGCAACACCACATCGCCGGGTACCAATTCCCTTGCGTTGATCTCGTAGGATTCACCTTGGCGTAAAACCCGGGTTTTGGCGCTCACCAAATTACGCAAAGCCTGGGCGGCCCGTTGCGCGGAGTATTCTTGAAAAGTACCGATGACCGCATTGAGCATTAAAACCGCGGTGATAAACCCGGCATCCGACCATTCCTGGATACTGACGGCCAGCAGTGCTGCGGCTATTAACACATAAATGAGAGGACTGGCAAACTGATGCAAAAACACCATTGCCACATGCGGGGGATTGGGCCTGGGTAATTCATTAGGTCCATAGTGGGTCAATCGAGAAGCGGCTTCTGAATGCGCCAAGCCGTGCCGAGAGGTTTGAAAATCCGCAAACACCTCATCTATTGAGACCGCATACGGGCTCTTGGATAAAGAACCGTCGCGTAGTTTAGACACAGCCTTACCTCGGTAATTTGATGTCACTGCTATATAAGTATAATGGATGGTTTTGGAATTTGAGGACAATAAATTCTGGAAAACCGATTTTCGGACCGCTCTCCAGGCCCAACCGCTATAAGTCTCAATTATTCAAAGACTTAGATATTTTATTGTTATAAAATAGAGACTTAGAGGGTAATTTTCTGAACAATTGCAATAAAATTGTTATACTACGCACCCTAACTGTCCCCGTCGGTTAACAGGATAAACCCCAGACCTCCTAAGTCTGTACTAGAGGTTCGAGTCCTCTCGGGGACGCCATACAATGGCTATATAAGGTAAGGAGTCTCTGGCCGGATACCCCCTGCCAGAGACTTGACTGATAATCAAGTGCCGGCGTTTTGCGCGTCCAGCTTGATCTTGATGTTATGGCGATGCGCTTCCACTGTGCGTACACTGATGTTGAGTTCGTTGGCTATAGCCTTACTGCTCATACCCTGCTCCACCAAAGCCAGAATCGTTTTCTGCCGTTGCGTTAAACCCAGTTTATCGCTCTCTCCACCACCGGATTTGGAAAAATCATCGTACATCATTTGCGAAACACAAGAGCTGTAGTACGTGTCGCCTTCGCAAACGGTTTTAATGGCACTGATCATTTCGCTGGCTGAGACGTCTTTAACGATATAACCATGTGCACCGCATCGAATCACTCCCTGAATATATTCTTTATGCTCGTGCATGGTAAGGATGATCACTTTAGTATCCGGGTAGTTTTCGCGTAAATGCTTGGCGGCATCCATTCCATTCATAACCGGCATGCTAATATCCATCAACACCACGTCGGGACTTAAGGAGGTCACCTTGTGTATGGCATCACGACCATTGATCGCCTCACCCACCACTTCAAACTCCGACTCCCGTTCCAATCGTGCCCGAATGCCATCTCTCACCACCGCATGATCGTCCACCAGAAGCACCTTTACTTTCGGTTTTTCCTGTACGATGTGATCGCTGTGCCCCATTGTATTTAATGAGCCCATTGTATTTTCACTCATAGTTATTACCACCCACTCTAAGTTTCTAAATTTAACGGTGTATGTATTTTAAGAGGCGCTCGCACCTCTATAAATGTGCCTCTTCCAATATCGGAATGTATAAAAAACGATCCTTGTAACAATTCAATACGCTCTCGCATATTGCGTAAGCCCATGCCCTGAGAGTTTCTGGATTTCCGCATAGCCTTTTGTAAACTAAAACCTTCGCCATTATCCTCAATTCTAATCGTAACATTGGCATCTGTGTGGGACAAATTCACCAACACTTTTGTGGCATTGGCGTGTTTATCTATGTTAGTTAACGCTTCCTGTACAATTCTGTACATGGCTGTTTCCACGTCAGACGGTAAGCGTAAAAAATTACCATCTTGTGCCCCTTTCAATTCCACATCCAACAAACTTCGCTCGGAAAAGCGTCGAATCAAATTAGCCAACGCCGGCGCCAGCCCCAGATCATCCAATACGCTGGGACGTAAGTCATGCGATACCCGCCTTACTTCCGCGATGGCTTCATCTAAAAATATCTGTGCAGTTTTTATGTCTTTTAATGCTTGCTCGGAATCCACACTGAATTTCTCGCCAAAGTTTTCTATTTTATATTTAACGGATACGAGCAATTGATTAATACCGTCATGCAATTCACGTGAAACCCGACGACGTTCTTCTTCTTGCAGCCGCACAATTTTATGTGAAATTTTTTGAAGTCGATCCTGAGCAATTTTACGTTCGACAATCTCAGATGTGAGTTTTTCATTACGAGTAACGATTTCCGCCGTGCGTTGTTCCACTTTATCCGCCATTTCATTGATAGCGGTTGCCAGAGAACCTATTTCGCCACCTAAATTGGATTCCAAACGTTGGGAATAATTTCCTCTGCGAATCTCCTCTGCCAACGCTACTGTGCGTTGCAAGGGCACGGATATTTTACCGGCAAACACGTAGGCCACTAAAACAGCGATACCAGACACTAAAATTCCGATGGAATTGAGTACTTGACTGGTCTCTTGGGCGGGTTTTACGATTTGTTCGATGGGGGTAACTGTAATAATACTCCAGTTTAAACCCTTATTGGTGCCCATCTCTTCAATATCTCGATATCCCGCCACCACACGGACATTTTGCGAGTTTTTGTAAAAAGCGATACCGTGCTTACCTTCACTCAACATAGCCGGTTGTATACGGGTATCCGGTAATGGTGCGAAGCTCGCATTAGTATCATGGTTGGTAACAATAATGGTGCCCAATTTGTCCACCACATAGGTATCCCGGCTTAAACGCCTGCCTTTGTTGAACTCCACCACTGTTTTACGAATATCGTCGATATTACTTTCTATAACCAATACATGGCCGGCTTTACCGTGATCATCCAGAACAGCTGTAAGAAGATTAAATTCGGCGCCTAGTTTACTTTGTCGAGCTTCAGAAGTATAAATGCTGTCATTAGCCGCATCGCGAGTTTTGTTAAACAAGTCTTTTATACCTACAGTTACATCCCAGAGATATAACCCCTCGCTACCAGCTTGAGTGCTGCTAATAAGAACTTTACCGGAACTATCGACTAACTTTATATCATTAATGGTTTCTTGTTCAGCACTGATGGAATGGAGATAGTCTTTGAGCTGGGTCAGTTTTTCAGGATTTTTGTCCCAAATCGCTACGGTCTGTCGCAGCAACATCGCATTATTCAATCGTTGAGACAAAAAACGACTAACCATATCACCTAACAATATGGATTCAGCCTGAATGCCGTTGGATACCGTTTGGATCATGTTGTCTCTAGTGCTTTTCGCACTGATAATATTGAAAATGAACAACGGTACCACCGCGACCAGTAAGGCCAGGGCCGTAATCCGAAATTTTAATGACAGCGACTGCATTAGTTATCCGCATGTGTCTCATCCACCTCTTCAACTCTCCGGATACAACCCTGTATCACAGTACTGCTTTGCGTATACGCTTACTTACGGTGGTCATTGATATAGTAGAGGGACTAAACAAGCCATGCTTGCTCAAGAAAGCCCCCCTTTGATCCAACATTATAATATTGTTTACGTAAACAATTTTCACATGTTTTTTTTGGTTTTCCCAGCGAATCCACTCTAATTCATTGATTAAAAAGACTTAATAATTATCTCATAGCTTACCATTTTAACATTAACACCAGCTTAGAATACAATTATTAGTATTTTTTCTAAGAATATACGAAATTATAATAAATAAAAAGTACTTAGGTGCTTGTACTTAGGTATTTTGCTGGTATAGTACTCTTTAACGCCTGTAAACAACCTACTTGCAGCCAGGCACGGAACTTGGGGCTATCTATTTGTTTATCATGTCTTTTTTATTCCCCCCAAGAACCAAGAGCCACGATAATAAATCCGGCACTGTCGGAACTACGGCGCAGCGATTAAAACGGATCGTTGTAGCACTAACAGTAGGTAGACGTTTCAGTAGGTGTTACTGAAACTCGCAGACCAAAGGTTTACAGGCCTATTTGATGGTTACAAAGGGGGCGGCAATATGGACAGTCTTGTCTGGAAACATCGTACAATTCAATACCAGCACACGAATTTGCTTACGCTGCTTCGGTATGCGCAAAAACTCCTACGCCAATCTCAACGATCTTGGTTCCCAACAGTGTACCAGCCTGTTGCTAATAGCGTTTTCGGTTTTTCACCACAATTAATACCAGTAACTGAACCCCGATGCCGGTGTCGCCAACAACCCCTGTTACGACACTGGTAGTCAGCTCGCTCGTTACGTAAGCTGACACAACTTCCAGTCGCAAGTACTGGAAAACCCTTAACCGGCCATACCCCGATCTATGGCCGGTTTTTTTATACCTGAAGCTTTAAGCTTCATTTTCAGCCACCTCCAGTCTCTCTGACAGTTCCGCAACAAACATACTAAGTACTCGTACATTGGCAGACTTGGCAGGACGGACGCATCCCCTTTTTTTACAAGGTGGGCTACGCACCCTACAAAGCCAAGTGTGAAACCGCCATTTCGGTTATTCAACAATGTTTTATTCTCTTACAAATTCCTCGGTTGGTTCGACACCAGGATAGCCACGTTATTCGGTTAAATAAAAAGTGATGGTGGTTACCACGCGAACGTCTTTCTCTATTTTAGCTGTATCTCCGTATTCGGAACCGGCGTCACGAACGTAAAAACTCCCTTGTCGCGCATCGCGAATTCCCCCTACGTTGACACCGGCATTTTCTGCAAACTCATTGGCGGCAAGGCGAGCATTCTTGGTTGCTTCCCGCAACATTTCCGGCTTGATGTCGTTTAAGCGGGTAAACCGGTAGGTTGGTGGCCGGTTCTCCACATCGATCCCCTTAGCAATCAATTTGTTTACACTGGCACGGACAGCACCGACTTTGTCTACTTTTGACGTTTCCACATTAATCGAACCACTCAGCATGTGAATCTGATCCACCAGTTTTTGTTTATCGTCCCGGTATTCCTGGTAGCTGTAATCCAATACACCCAATTCAATCTCGGCATCATCGAATCCATTTTGTTTTAACAAATCTCGAATCGTTGCCTGATGTTGTTCTGCTTGTTGGTACAACTGCGGAACTTGGGCGCGTTTGGCTCCGGATACTTTAAACCCCACTGACCAATTTGCCTGATCCGACGTTACCCGACGTTCGGCCAGTCCTTTCGCTTCGGCCGTGTTGAGAGCGACTTTGGCGTTATACAAAGTCTGGCTGACAAAATAACCGGCTGATGCTAACCCCGCTGCCACGAATATACCTAATAAAACCATTCCGCTGGATTTGGTACGGTCCATAGAAAGTCTCCATATAATTTTCGGCTGGTTTCTTAAGTATATCGGTCCAAGGTTAAATGTCACCTTTTTGTAAACTCATATTTCGTAATCCGTTACGGCATATTAATTGCTCAAGTTACCTGCAAAACCAAGGAAGGAATTTTCATGTTCTATTACGCTCCCGCACAAATTGCAGACAGAGATTACTTTATTTACGGTCAAGACACCGACATCAACCAGCATTTGAAAGCAGTCTTGGAAATCAGCAATCCCAAAGGCAGATTTCTGGGATTCATTCCGGACCTCAAACAAGCGTTAAGCTCTGACTCCAAACAACTCATTGTCTCTTGCGAACCGGAATCTTTAGATGCTTTTGAATTTCAAGCTGATCCCGATACAAAGTCGCGTTGTGTTTTTATGCCCATTCCCATGGGAGATACTTGGTCCTATTGGGAGGCCGCCAAGTCATTTTCGAAACACTTAAATCGCGCCAGCTATAATGAGAAACCACTTTCCTTCTCAAAACTGGCATTACCCGGATTGATCGAATTTTTTTCCGACAAAATGCCGGGAGCGTTCAGCGTTAGTGGAAATAACTTTATCTGGGCAGAAACAGGATACTTAAACCATTGGAAAAACCTGTGGCAGGAAAATACAGCCGTAGTGCAATATATTTCGGACAGGTTAACGGATTTCAGCAGTAAATATCACTACAAAACCTTACTGAACGGTAGCGCACCCGAAGTTTGGGATTTGTATTTTTCTCGCTTGTTTCACCGGGTTCAATATATGAATTATGTAAATATTAACCCCGGGGATATCGTAATCAACGCAGGAGTTCACACCGGTTCAGAAATCCCGTTTCTATTGGGAAAAACCGGCCCCGATGGCAGCATCGTCAGCATTGATCCACTGGGTACAGAGTTTTTAACGCCTTATGTAAGACAGTTTTGCAAACAATATCCACAGACACTCACGTTTGTTGACGCGGCCCTGACCAACTACAAAGGAGAAATTGAACTTCCGGTGGGTGGTAATCAAGATCAGGTCATCGGTCTGCCTTCGGCTAAAACCGCCGGCTTACCGGTTAAAACGTTTCCTTGCCTGACATTGAACGATTTAATCGAAACTTACGCTCTACCTCAAGTGGACTACATGAAATTCGATTTGGAAGGCGGAGAGGAACATGTGATTGATGATATCGTAGAAGTCTGCACTCGATATCGTTGTCAAGTGGCCTTGTCTATCTATCACAACCCCACGCACTATTTGACTTTACCAGCGACGATGATGCAAGGTTTATCTGACTACAATTACTACATTGAACATTATGGCTTCATGCGCTACGAAACCATTCTTTACGCCATACCCAAAGAAAAGGATGTTAACTATCAACGAATTCAGCTGGAGTTATACTGAAGCACCGGCTGAATTACAGCTTCTGGTAGTTTCAGAGTCCCGGCATGGAAGCCATACACAGCGCGTACAAACTGTGGGGAAACAGACCCAGGCCCAGCACAGCCAGACTGTTCGCGCTGATGAGAATTTTCATCTCAGGATTGGACTCAATCGCGTCGTTGTTATCCGGTTTGTCAAAATACATGATTTTAACCATACGGATATAGTAGAACGCGCCAATGATTGAGAAAATCACCGCGACAACAGCCACCCAAACCAGGTTGGCACTGCTCACTCCCACCACCGCTTGCAGTACGGACAGTTTGGCAAAAAAGCCAATTGTCGGTGGTACGCCTGCCATGGAAAACATAAGTATTAACATCATGAAGGCAAACCAAGGGCTTTTTTGATTCAGCCCTTTGAAGTCATCCAATTTGTCGGCCTCAAACCCGGCTCGGCTGAGCAGGATAATCATACCAAAACCGCCCAAACTCATAATGGCATAGACAATGGTATAAAACATGGCAGCTGAATATCCGGCTTTGTTGCCCGCCAGTATCCCCAACAAAATAAAGCCCACATGAGATATGGTTGAGTAAGCCAGCATGCGTTTAATATTGGTTTGGGCAATGGCGATGACGTTACCTACACCCATGGACAATATAGCCATGATAATCAATATACCTTGCCACTCGCTGTGGATGCTGCCCAACCCCTCCACCAATAAGCGCATTAGCATGGCAAATGCTGCCAGTTTGGGTGCGGTACCAATATACAAGGTTACGGCAGTGGGTGCACCGTGGTAGATATCCGGTACCCACATATGAAACGGTACTGCGCCCAGTTTAAAGGCGATACCGACGATCACCATGACCATACCTAAAACCAAGGCCATTCTCTCATCCGCCGGTAACTGTTGTAACAATTGGCTGTATTTTTCAATATCCAATGAACCAGTGACTCCGTACAACAGCGACATGCCGTATAGCAGCATTCCGGATGCCAAAGCCCCCAGTACGAAGTATTTCATGGCGGCTTCTGAAGCGTCGTGATTATCGCGGTGCATGGCAACCAATGCATACAAGGATAAGGACAACAACTCCAAACCCAGATAGATGGTAAGAAAGTTATGCGCCGAAACCAAAATCATCATACCCAGGACACCGAACAATCCCAGGACGTAGTATTCGCCTTTAAATAGGTTCCTGTCCTGCAAATAAGTGCGGGAATAAATGAAAACCAGGCCTGTTACCAGGTAGATAAAGATTTTGAGTACATCACCCATAGTGTCACTGATAAAAGTTCCACTAAAAGTAAGTATCGTATCCGGGCTGTGATTGCTAACAGTGAGCAAACTGGCAACCACCAAAGTCCCCAGAGACAACAAGTAGGTCACCACTCTGTTCTTTTCGGATAAGTACAGGTCCACAATTAATATAAGGCACGCCATGGACAGCACGAAAATTTCCGGAATGGCGGGAGCAAAATTTGGCATCTCAAAATTCATTGTACTGTTCATCTTTTTATAACTTCGATTGAGTAATCTGTGTAACCAGGTGATCAACGGTTGCGTTCATCACATCCAGTAGCGGAGCCGGCCATAGTCCTAACAACAGTACGGCAACAGCCAGGATACCCAGGAAAAAGAATTCTCGATTATTCACATCCTGTAGTTTGGCGACTTTCTCGTTGCCCACCTCGCCAAACACGACGCGCTTAACCATCCATAAGGTATAGGCGGCACCAAAGATCAGCGTTGTCGCAGCAGCAAATGCAATCCAAAAATTGGCCTTAAATGACGCCAGGATTACCATAAACTCGCCAACAAACCCCGATGTACCCGGAAGTCCGGCATTGGACATTGCAAAAAACACCATAAATGCTGCAAATATAGGCATGGTATTGGCCACACCGCCGTAATCGGCTATTTGGCGACTGTGCAAACGATCGTACATAACGCCGACGCAAAGGAACATGGCACCGGAAATAAAACCGTGTGAAATCATTTGTACCAAGGCTCCGTTAATGCCCAATGCCACCCCTTGAGTGGTGTTGGTGGTATCGACTATCGTATACACAATGAAGAAACCCAAGGTAACAAACCCCATATGCGATATAGAGGAATATGCAATCAGCTTTTTCATATCCTTCTGTACCAGTGCGACAAAGGCAATGTAAACCACGGCAATCAAAGACAAGGTAATCATTAACCCGTCCAGTTGCATTGACGCATCCGGCGTAATCGGTAAACTAAAACGGACAAAACCGTAGGTTCCCATTTTCAACATGATCGCGGCCAGTACGACGGAACCGCCGGTAGGTGCTTCCACGTGCGCATCGGGCAACCAAGTGTGTACCGGCCACATGGGCACTTTAACCGCAAACGCCAGTAGAAATGCAACAAAGATGAATAGCTGCTCCGTCAGACTAAGGCGTAGATTGTGGAAATCCAGAATTCCAAAAGTGCCGGATTGGCTGTACATGTATATCAGCGCCACCAACATAAAAACGGAACCCAGGAAGGTATATAGAAAAAACTTTATAGTCGCGTAGACGCGATTTGGGCCACCCCAGATACCAATAATCAAAAACATAGGTATCAACATAGCTTCCCAGAACACATAAAATAAAATCGAGTCCAGAGCGGAAAATACACCAATCATCAAACCGTTCATGATCAGGAATGACGCCATGTACTGAGCGGTTTTCTCCTGAATCACTTCCCATCCGGCAATAACGACAATAACGGTGGTGAAGGCGGTCAACAATACCAACGGCATGGAAATACCATCCAGACCAAGGTGGTAGTAAATATCAAATCGGGCAATCCAAGGTACCTGCTCAACAAACTGCATTTGGTGAGTGCCAATATCAAATTGGGTGTACAGAGGCATACACATTAGCAAAGTAAGCACAGACACCAACAAAGACAACCATCGCGCTATCGGTGCATGCTGATCTTTACCGGCCAGCAATACCAGCACCCCCCCTAGGATGGGTGTCCAGATGACCAGGCTAAGTAGTGGAAAATCCGAAACCATTCAACTGAATCCTTCTTATTCTTTATCTCTGATTCGAAACACTCGTTAACGTTAAAGGCTAACTTTTAGGTAAGAACAGCACAACAAACGCTACCAAACCAATGATCATGGCAAATGCGTAGTGATACATATAACCGGTTTGGATATGGCGTACCACGGATGAGAACCAGCCCACCGCTTTCGCTGTACCGTTTACCATGATGCCGTCAATGAGTTTAGTGTCACCAAACTTGGACAAGAACCCCCCTACACCACGGGCTCCACCGGCAAAGAAAAAATCGTTGAAATCGTCAAAGCCGTATTTTTTATCCAGTACCTTGTACAACACATTAAGCGCATTCTTAATCTTTCCGGGAACTTCAGGAAAGCGTAGGTACAATAACGCCGCTGCTCCTAAACCGGTCATGGCCAGCCAAAAAGCCGGACCCATAACACCATGGGCAATAAAACTCATTTCCCCGTCGAAGCTGATTTTTTTCAATACATCATGTTCCGGTGCCACAAAAATCGAATCTGCAAACAGTTTTCCGAATAACATGGGTTCGATGAAAATCCACCCGGCAATAACAGACGGTACCGCCAATGCGACTAACGGAACCCACACGACCTTGCCGCATTCGTGTAGGTGTTCCTTGGTGTGGTGATCCATGCGCTCTTCGGTATGGAATACTAAAAAGAACATGCGGAAACTGTAAAAGGCGGTGACCACTACCCCCAGGAGCACACACACATAGGCAAAACCGGCGCCGGGAATGGTTGAAGCGTGTACTGCTTCGATAATCGCGTCTTTTGAGAAGAATCCGGCAAACCCCGGGAAGCCGATCAAGGCCAATGAACCGATCAACATACACCAATAGGTAATGGGCATGTATTTCTTAACACCACCCATTTTGCGAATATCCTGCTCATGGTGCATCGCAATAATGACCGCCCCGGCCCCAAGGAACAACAAGGCTTTGAATGCCGCATGAGTCATTAAGTGAAAAATGCCAGCCGCGTAGGCAGACACGCCCAAGGCAACGGTCATATATCCCAGCTGAGACAGGGTCGAATACGCTACTACGCGTTTGATATCGTTTTGTATGATACCCAGGAAACCCATAAATAAAGCCGTAATTGAGCCAATCACCAGAACAAAGGTCAACGCAGTTTCCGAAAGCTCAAACAGAGGCGACATCCGCGCCACCATAAAAATACCGGCAGTGACCATAGTTGCTGCATGAATCAACGCAGATATAGGTGTAGGACCTTCCATGGAATCAGGTAGCCACACGTGTAATGGTACCTGTGCAGACTTACCCATGGCACCGATAAACAGCAGAATGCAAATGACCGTCATTAAGGACCACGCCGTACCGGGGAAGACTTCGATGGTTTCTTTGGCCATAGCCGGTGCGGCAGTAAAGACTTGGGTATAATCCAAGGAATTGAAATACATCAATATGGCAGCAATACCCAATAAAAAGCCAAAATCCCCTACACGGTTTACCAGGAAGGCTTTTAAGTTAGCGTAAATGGCTGATTCACGCTTGAACCAGAAGCCGATCAGTAAATAGGAAACCAGACCCACGGCCTCCCAACCAAAGAAAAGCTGCAAAAAGTTGTTGGACATGACCAACATCAGCATAGAGAAAGTAAACAGGGAGATGTAGCTGAAAAAACGCTGATAACCGGGGTCGTCATGCATATAACCAATGGTGTAAATGTGTACCATAAAGGATACAAAAGTCACCACGATCAGCATCACCGCGGTTAAGGAGTCGACCAAAAACCCAACTTCAAAATTGATGTTATCGGTAAACATCCACTGGTAAACGGTGGCATTATAAACGGCAGCACCGTCATATATGACGTCTTTAAATACCACTACCGACAAAACGAATGATACCGCCACACCAATAATAGTGACCCAATGAGCCCCGGCCCGTCCGATTTGTTTACCGAACAAACCCGCAACAATCGCCCCCAGTAACGGCGCGAGAACAATGGTTAAATAAACGTTTTCCATGTTTTGCGCTTACCCTTTTAAAGAATCCAACTCGTCGACATTGATAGTGTCTTTGTTTCTAAACAACACCACCAATATGGCCAGACCGATGGCCGCTTCCGCCGCCGCCACAGTGAGTATGAAAAACACAAACACCTGCCCCGCCACATCACCCAGATAATGGGAAAATGCCACAAAATTCATATTGACAGCCAACAACATCAGCTCAATGGCCATCAAAAGAATGATCACGTTTTTTCGGTTTAGAAAAATACCGGCCACACTGATGCAGAACAAAACAGCGCCTAGAATGAGAAAATGCGATAAAGGAATCATTCTCCCCCCTCCCTCAGTACCCACTGACGGGTGCAATTCATCTGTGTCATTTTTATCATTGTTTTTTCTCTGTAGCCATTTTCACCAAGCGAACTCGGTCTTTACGTTTAACTTTGACTTGTTCTTCCGGCCCCAGCTGCTGCCGGCGAGTACGTTTACGCATAGTCAATGCAATGGCGGCGATAATCGCTACCAGCAAGATGACGGCAGCAATCTCAAACGGATACAAATACTCTGTATACAGCACCCGACCGATTTCTGCGGTATTACTGTAGTCCGCCGCTTTAGGTGTTGGATCAGGGTCTTTGTGAAGACCAAAACGTTCCGGCCCCACAACGGTGGACAATTGATACATCATGGTGAGTGCCGCAACCAAACCGATGAGCACATAGATGGAAAAACCCTTTTTCAATGTGGCCAAGTTGATGTCCAGCATCATCACCACAAACAAAAACAGCACCATGACCGCGCCCACATAAACCAGTATCAAGGTTAAGGCAAGAAATTCCGCCTCTAACAACAGCCAAATGCCGGCGCTGGTGAAAAATGCCAACACTAAAAACAAAGCAGCAAATACCGGGTTACGCACCGTAACCACCATAGTAGCGGCAAATACCAGTATCACCGAAAACACATAAAATAATATTTGTTCTATACCCATGCTTTTATATTCTTCTCTTAACGATAAGGAGCGTCTGCTGCTCTATTGGCAGCAATTTCCGCTTCATATTTGTCACCAACCGCAAGCAATTTTTCCTTGGTCATATACAAATCGCCGCGTTCCTCACCGTGATACTCAAATATATGAGTTTCAACAATGGAATCCACCGGACAGGATTCTTCGCAAAATCCACAAAAAATACATTTAGTCAGATCGATGTCATAGCGCGTGGTACGCCGGGTGCCATCTGCGCGCTTCTCAGATTCAATTTTTATAGCCAATGCCGGACACACGGCCTCACACAATTTACAGGCGATACAGCGTTCTTCACCGTTGGGATAGCGTCGCAATGCGTGCAATCCTCTAAAGCGAGGAGACATAGGGGTCTTCTCTTCAGGATACTGTACGGTAATTTTTTTGCGGAAAAAATACCGCCCGGTCAATGCCAGACCCCGAAACAGTTCCAATAAGAATAAACTTTTAATGTAATTGGCTATGGTATTCATGCTTACTTTAATACCGGCTTTAGGTTCTTCCGGATTTCTCCTGTTATATTCCGTTCTTCGCCCTGACGACGACCGGTTCTACGAACATTGGGTAACAACATGCTCTGAGAACAGATCAAACTTTATCGAACCAGGGTCCTACATTGGCTACAACGCCCCAACCCACTACCAGCAACCAAACGATAGTAATGGGAATAAACACCTTCCAACCCAGGCGCATGATTTGGTCATAACGATATCTGGGAAAAGTGGCTCGCAACCACAAATACATAAACAGAAAGACGGCCGTCTTGATGATCAACCAATGTATGCCATTACCCAACAGTAAACCGATTCCCGGTGCGGTGAGAACGGACTCGGGTAGAATTCCCTGGAAAGGAGTTAACCAGCCACCCATAAACATCAGCGCCGTCAACATGGCAATCAGAATCATATTGGCGTACTCCGCCAAAAAGAATACAGAGAAAGTCATGGCGGAGTATTCGACGTGGAATCCCGCTACGATCTCTGATTCACCCTCCGCTACGTCAAACGGAGCGCGGTTGGTTTCCGCCACACCTGAAATAAAATACACGCCAAATAACGGTAACAAGGGCAACCAAAACCAATGCAACAAACTGCCGTTTTGAGCGTTGACAATAGTTCCTATGTTCATGCTACCGGCGGCCAGTAACACACCGACAATGGCAAACCCCATTGCGATTTCGTAAGAGACGATTTGCGCAGCGGAACGTAAAGCTCCCAGAAAGGCATATTTGGAGTTAGAAGCCCAGCCGGCGATGATAACGCCATAAACACCGATAGAGGTCATGGCAAGAATATACAATACACCTGCATTAATATTGGCAAGTGCCATGTCGTCGTAAAACGGCACAACAGACCAAGCGGCAAGCGCCGGCGCCAAGGTCAAAACCGGCCCCAACAAAAACAAGAAACGGTTAGCACTGGTCGGAAGAATGGTTTCCTTAAACAGCAATTTTACTGCATCCGCGATGGGTTGCAGCAATCCTCGTGGACCGACCCGGTTTGGGCCAATGCGCACTTGGATGTAACCGATTACTTTACGTTCGGCCAGCGTCAGATACGCCACCGCACCCAGCAATGGTCCAAGTAGTACACCGATCTTAAATAAGATAACGGCAATCACAGCTACACTGTGCGCCACGTCCGGTGGTAACCATGTTAAATATTGTTCTATAAATTCTAGCATCCTGGTGTCGCTTTTTTTTCTAATACGTTCTAAACCCGGTGATTTCCACCGTTCCGACATCGGTTACTTCGACCGTTACGTTGCAAAACGTTATGGACAGTCAAAAAAACCCTGCTTCATTCCAACAAACTCGAGCCTCTATACCCGAGTTATGGTTAATGCTCCTAAGCCTGTACTTAATACTGCCGTTTCTTCACATCCTGCATGAATCAATGCACATCGATCTGCTACTGCATCTGTCAAAACCACCGGTAAAACCACTTCTCGCCCATCCATAGTCGCACTGGCTCGATCACCGTTTTGTAACCCCAATTCCCCGGCCAAACTGGAATTAATAAATATTTTTGCCGGGCCGCCGTCCATCGTTTCGTGCAGCGCTGTCGCTCGGCGTTGCAAACTGTCTCCCACGTACATTTGCCATTCGGAAATGCGTTTGATTTCACCATTGGGTTTTTGGATTTTAGGCGTACCGCGTACAGTCATAAGATTATCAGGCTTGCGTTCACCCACGATTTGCTTCAGTTCGTCACGAACCTCTTCTGTACTCATAAAATCAAAGCCATTGCAACCGAACAAATTACCCAACACGCGTAAGACTTTCCAACCGGGTCTGGCGTCACCCAGGGTTGGCACCACAGCGCTGACGCTTTGCCAAACCCCTTCTATATTGATATAGGTACCGGAGGTTTCTGTAAACGGTGCGATGGGTAAAATCACATCAGCGTATTCACGCATACCCGGGCTGTCAAAACTACTAAAACAAACCACAAATTCCGCATCGCTTAGTGCCTGCTTAGCCAGGGTCGGTTCTGCGCTATCCACTTCCGGTTCGACATCATATAGTAAATAGGCTTTGCGTGGATTCTTGAACATAGTCAAAGCATCCAGTCCGTCTTGGCTATCTGCATGAAGATCCCGATGAGGAACACAGGCACTGAGTCGTGCTCCACTACTATTACCGTAGTCGGGCAAGTAACCCACTTTGCTGTCACTTAACTGTGCGATTAGATTGGCCATCAAGCGAATGCCGGATAGGTCCGGATGATTCAGAGTTTGTGGTCCTAAAATGACACTGCTATTGGAACCGGACACAAGATTAGCCGCTATATCTTCATGCGCCTGAGCAACCTCCACATCCGTCAATTGTTTATTGATCTCTTCCGGTAACGATTTACCGCTCTTCGCAGCAATTGCTTTGGCCACTGCAGCCAGTTCCGCTGTGTAGGCGACCGGGTTAGTCACTAATTTTGCACACACGGGTAAACAAAAATCGTAATCGACCGTGTTGATAAACATAACCTTTGTGCCTTTATGCGCCGCTTTACGTAAGCGGTGTGCAGCCAAAGGTTGATCTTTTCTAATGTTGGAACCGATTAAAAGAATGCTGTCATTGTTTTCCAAATCGGCAATGTTCTGTCCCAACCATGGATACACCGGTTCTATGTTCTGATCGGAAAAATCCTGCTGGCGGATTCTATAGTCCAGATTATTAATGCCCAGAGAATCGCTTAACTTTCGCAGCAAATACATTTCTTCTGTCGATACGACCGCGGAGGTGAGCACTCCCATATTCTCACCACCGTATCCATTGAGCATTCTTTGAACACCTTCAATGGTAAAATTCAACGCTACATCCCAATCGGTCTGTTGCCATTGACCTTTGGTTTTAATTAAGGGTTTCTGTAAACGACTGTTGGAGTTGAGGGCCTCATAACTAAATCGATCCCGATCGGAAATCCAGGTCTCATTGATCGATTCGTTTTCCCGAGGCACTACCCGCATCACTTTGTTGTTGCTCACATGAACGTGAATGTTGGAGCCCAAACAATCATGTGGCGCGATACTGTCCCGCTGAGTCATTTCCCAGGCTCTTGCGGAAAAACGGAAGGGTTTGGAAGTCAATGCGCCAACCGGACATAAATCAATAACGTTACCGGAAATCTCAGAAGTCACGGCTTGAGCAACATAGGTACCGATTTCCGTATGTTCGCCACGACCGGTGGCTCCCAATTCGCGCAGGCCGGCAATTTCATCACCAAAACGCACACAACGGGTACAATGAATACAACGGGTCATATCAGTGGCTATGAGGGGCCCCAGATTTTTGTCTTTAACCACGCGTTTCTTTTCGCCGTATTCAGACGCATCGTTACCGTAACCAACAGCAATATCCTGCAATTCACATTCGCCGCCCTGATCACAGATAGGACAATCCAGGGGATGGTTGATCAACAAAAACTCCATCACGCCCTTCTGTGCTTCAATCGCTTTGTTGGAACGGGTTAAGACTTTCATACCATCGGTAACCGGTGTAGCACAAGCAGGCAGGGGTTTGCCCACCTTCTCTACTTCGATCAGGCACATGCGGCAGTTCGCCGCTATTGACAGTTTTTTATGATAACAAAATCGAGGTATGTAAATACCAGCCTCATCGGCTGCCTCGATGATCATGGCACCTTCGCGTGCTTCTATCTCTTTTCCATCAATTTCGATGCTAACCATCGTTATCTAAAACCCTTAACTATGTCCGCTCTATGTTTAAGCATAAGTTCATTAGCAATAGCTGCAGTAATGACACCCGTTGTTTATTATCTTTAACTGCGCCCTTAGGAGGCGCCTACCATACAGGTTTTGTGATCTATATGATATTGAAACTCATCCCGAAAATGCTTAATGAAACTGGCGACCGGCATTGCAGCCGCATCACCCAGGGCACATATAGTTCTGCCCTCGATTTTGGACGATACATTCATCAGCACATCCAAATCTTCCGGTCTGCCATGACCGTGTTCAATTCGGTGAACCATGCGGGCTAACCAGCCGGTCCCTTCGCGGCAAGGAGTACATTGACCGCAGGATTCTTCGTAGTAAAAATGTGACAACCTAGCCAAAGCCTTTACCATACAAGTCGTTTCGTCCATGACGATGACGGATCCTGCACCTAGCATGGAACCGGCCTTGGCTATGGAGTCATAGTCCATATCCGTTTGCATCATGACATCTGCGGGAACCACCGGTGTGGAGGATCCACCCGGAATAACCGCTTTAAGTTTATGTCCATCCCGCACACCTCCGGCCATTTTCAGCAATTCGGCGAAAGGTGTACCCATGGGAACTTCATAATTACCCGGTTTATTCACATGCCCACTGACAGAAAAGATTTTTGACCCGCCATTATTGGGTTTACCCAGGTCCAGAAACCACTGTCCACCTTTTTCTAAAATCCGCGGTACAGAAGCCAAAGTCTCGGTGTTATTTATGGTGGTGGGTCTGCCATATAATCCAAAACTGGCGGGAAAAGGCGGTTTAAATCGTGGTTGCCCCTTCTTACCTTCTATGGATTCGATCAATGCGGTTTCTTCACCGCATATGTATGCACCGGCACCCAAGTGCGTATACAAATCGAAGTCCACTCCGGAACCCAAAATATTATTGCCCAGTAAACCTGCCTCGTAAGCAGCGTCGATTGCCGCTTGAAAGCGTTCATAGGGTTCCCAGAACTCGCCGCGAATATAGTTGTAACCTTTAGTCGCGCCGATGGTATAACCGGCGATGGCCATACCTTCCACCAGTTGGTGCGGGTTGTATCGTAGAATATCACGATCTTTACACGTTCCCGGCTCACCCTCATCGGAGTTACAGACAATGTATTTTTGCCCTGGGGTATTGCGTGGCATAAAACTCCACTTCAACCCGGTGGGAAATCCCGCACCGCCACGTCCTCGCAACGCAGAGGTTTTCAGTTCCGCAATAATGTCATCCGGTGAGGTCTTTTCCTTAAGAATTTTTTTCCACATCTCATAGCCGCCGCTACTGACGTAGGTATCCAGTTCCCAGGAATTTTCCAGATGGTTATTTCTGAAACAAACTTCGTTTGCCATAGCCTAATCCAGTTGATCCAAAATCGAATCGATTTTTTCCGGTGTTAAATGTTCATAGTAGTCGGTGCCAATTTGAAACATAGGCGCACCAACACAAGCGCCCAGACACTCGACTTCCTTTAAGGTGATACGACCATCGTCCGTGGTATCTCCCATTTTAATACCCAGTTTTTTCTCCAAATGGGCCACGATTTCTTCCGAACCGCACAACAGACAGGAAATATTGGTACACACACATATCTTGTGTCGTCCAACAGGTTTGTGCTCGTACATGGAGTAAAAACTGGCAACCTCATACACAGCAATTGGAGGAATTTTCAGATAGGCTGCAATCTCGTCCATGATAGGAACGGTCAACCATCCACCATTGGCTTCCTGAGCCACACGTAAGGACGGCATCACCGCAGACTGTCTTCGGTCTTCGGGATATTTCGCCAAGAACTGGTCTATTTGAGCCAGTGTATCTTCGGATAACAACTTCTGTCGGCTCAACGCGTTTTCATCTATATGTGCTGCCATAATCAATCTGCCTTTTAACGGTCAATTTCACCGAACACGATGTCCTGCGTACCAATAATGGCCACCACATCCGCTAACATATGACCTCGCGCCATTTCATCCAAGGCAGCCAGGTGCGCGAACCCCGGTGCTCTGATTTTCAAACGGAAAGGTTTATTGGTGCCATCGGACACCAAATAAATACCGAACTCACCCTTAGGATGCTCAACAGCGGTATATACTTCCCCTTCCGGTAATGCATAACCTTCAGTAAACAATTTAAAGTGGTGGATCAATGATTCCATGTCACTTTTCATACTTTCCCGTTTCGGGGGGGCCAGTTTTTGGTCGTCTAACATGACAGGGCCGGGATTTTGTCGCAACCAGTCAATACACTGCTTTACAATGTAATTGGATTGACGCATTTCCTCTATGCGTACCAAATAGCGATCGTAGCTGTCGCCACCTAAGCCCACCGGAATATCAAAATCCAGTTGATCATATACTTCATACGGTTGTTTTTTACGAAGATCCCATTCAATACCGGAGCCTCGCAACATAGGTCCGGTAAACCCCAGTTGTAACGCTCGTTCCGGTGAAACCACGCCAATACCTACGGTACGTTGTTTCCAGATACGGTTGTCGGTGAGCAAGGTTTCGTATTCATCGACACAACCCGGGAACCGATTGGTAAAATCTTCGAGGAAATCCAGCAGAGAACCCTGACGATTACTATTCTTTACATCCACTTCTTTTTGGCTGTGCCACTTAGACGCCGTGTACTTGGCCATCGACTCGGGAAGATCGCGGTATACGCCGCCGGGACGATAATAAGCCGCATGCATGCGTGCACCGGATACTGCTTCGTAAGCATCCATCAAGTCTTCCCTTTCGCGAAACGCGTAAAGGAATACTGTCATGGCGCCAATATCCAAAGCGTGGGCACCAAGCCACATGAGGTGGTTCAGGATACGGGTGATCTCGTCGTACATCACTCTGATGTACTGCGCACGAATGGGAGCTTCTACTCCCAGCAACTTTTCCAAAGCCAGAACATAACCATGTTCATTGCTCATCATGGAAACGTAATCCAGCCTATCCATATACGGAATGCTTTGGTTATACGGTTTGCTTTCCGCCAACTTTTCTGTGGCTCGGTGCAACAAACCAATATGTGGATCAGCTCGCTCTATGGTCTCACCATCCAATTCCAATACCAGGCGCAATACGCCGTGAGCGGATGGATGTTGCGGTCCAAAGTTTAAGGTGTAGTTTCTGATTTCAGCCACGCTTATTCCCCTTCCGTGACCGAACTAACGTATCGGTTATCATCTCGTTTGACTTTCGGTACAAGTGTTCTAGGTTCTATACTGACGGGCTCATAGACGACCCGTTGTTTTTCAGTGTCGTAGCGCATCTCCACATTGCCAATCAGCGGAAAATCCTTTCTGAACGGATGACCGATAAAACCATAGTCGGTCAATATACGCCGCAAATCCGGGTGCCCTCTAAACATAATACCGTACAGATCGAACGCTTCACGTTCGTACCAGTTGGCACCACTCCATATATCGACAACGGAATCCACAATCGGTGCATCCGTGGCAACGCGCACTCTGACTCGTAGTCTTTTGTTATGGCTTACAGAGATTAAGTGATAAACAACGGCAAACCGATCTGTGTTGCTTGCACCCGCACTGACTGTCTCGGCACGATTCACGCCGCGACTGAAACCGGTTCCGGTTGCAGAAACCGTTTCCCATTCCACATCGCCATAGGACAAGTAATCGATACCGCAAACATCCGTTAATTGCTCAAAACGCAGATCCGGATGGTCCCGTAACAAGATACAGTTTTGAATAAAATCTACCGTAGGCAATTCGATGGTCACTTGATCGAAAGCATCCTCGGCGGAAATGATTGCCGGTAATTTTTCCAACAGGCGCTGTTTCAGCGTCGAACTTGCATCACTCATGATTCATCATCTCTTTATACACGCGCGATTGTGTTTGTGCGTTTTATTTTATTTTGCAGTTGTATGATACCGTAGAGCAATGCTTCTGCAGTAGGCGGACATCCCGGGATATAAATATCCACCGGCACGATTCGATCGCATCCTCTAACCACGGAATAGGAATAGTGATAGTAGCCACCGCCATTGGCACAGGAACCCATGGAGATAACCCATCGCGGTTCTGACATCTGATCGTAAACTTTTCGCAGTGCAGGCGCCATTTTATTCACCAGAGTGCCGGCAACGATCATGACATCGGATTGACGGGGGCTGGGACGAAAAATAACGCCGAAACGATCCAGATCGTATCGGGATGCACCCGCGTGCATCATTTCAACGGCACAACAAGCCAAACCAAAAGTCATGGGCCACAAGGAACCCGTACGTGCCCAGTTAATTAATGCGTCAGCCGTTGTTGTGGTAAAACCTTTTTCTAATATTCCTTCTACTCCCACTCCAAGGCCCCTTTTTTCCACTCGTAAATAAATCCGATAACTAAAATACCAAGAAACACCGCCATGGCGATCAAACCGAACATGCCTATTTCGTTAAGCACAACGGCCCACGGAAACAGAAACGCAATCTCAAGATCAAAAATAATAAACAGGATAGCTACTAGATAGAAACGTACATCGAACTTCATACGTGAATCTTCGAATGCTTCGAATCCGCATTCGTAAGGCGAGAGTTTTTCGCCGTAGGGTTTGCTTGGCCCCAGCAAATAGCTGGCTGCTATAGGTGCCACACCCATAACAATCCCAATAACGACAAACACCAAAATTGGCAAATAGTTTTCAAGCATACTGTTACTGCTCCCCACCCTAATAATTATTTTTATTACAGCCAGTACTCACTGATTACACCGCTGTTTTTTTAATCGTTATTTAAAACTCATTTAAATAACAAACAGCGGTAAAAAAAGCGAAGGTCGAGTCTAGGCTAGACCAGATTCACTTGTCAAGTTAGGAAAACACCTTGAATATTAATGTATAATCAAAAAGTTAATTATCAAAATCTAATATTTTTGTAAAGTAAACCGGCAGTGAGATTAGATCCATTCTTATTGTTCAGCAGCAGTTCAGCTTTAGTCCGGTTAAATTCCGCATCAGTATACTTTACAATTACATAAGGCCGTTTTAATAGCAGACAATAAAAAAGCGCTGTATAAGCTTATACAGCGCTTTTTGACAGCAGTTTTCACTACTTAAATGGTGCCGATGGCCGGAGTCGAACCGGCACAGCTTTCGCCACTGCCCCCTCAAGACAGCGTGTCTACCAATTCCACCACATCGGCGTAATAAAATCGTTTCCAATCTGTAACGTCTACCACACATTAGTCATGTGTGATATTCATTACGACTATTTTTTCGGCGCCGTTTCCTCTGGCGCAGAAGGTGTCTCCGTAGCGGTTTGAGCGTCTGTATCTTGTTGCACCGGTTGAGTATCCATCGATGGCACAGCAGGCAGCTCAGAGCTGTCAGCTGGAGCCGCAGGAATCTCACTGGGCATTTCAGCGGCTGGAACGGGTACTTTTTCTTCAATCAATTGCTCTACGCTACTTTTCTGTTCTTTGGGCGCCTGAGACAAATAGGCCAGGGACAAGCTGGTGACAAAAAAGACCGTTGCCAAAATCGCGGTAGATCGCGACAAAAATGTGGCGGAACCCTGCGCACCAAAAACGGAGCCTGACGCCCCACCGGAAGCACCACCACCGAAAGCAGCACCCGCGTCTGCGCCTTTACCATGTTGGAGTAACACTAAGCCAATGATGCCCAGCGCGACAAAAACATGAATAACCATTAAAACTGTATTAACCATTGTTGATCCTAACCATTGTTGATCCTAACCATAAGGACACTTAACGGGCCACCTGCAACAGGTATTCCCACCTCTATTTAATTTAACCGGCGGCCTTACAAATCGCCAAGAAACTCTCGGCTTGCAGGGAAGCCCCGCCGATCAGCCCGCCATCAATATCTTCACGTGCAAACAGATCGGCCGCGTTATCCGCTTTGACACTGCCACCATAAAGAATCTGTATCGCTTGAGCCACATCGGCATTTTTTGTCGCCAGGCGCGCTCGAATAAACGCATGGACATCCTGTGCTTGCTCCGGCGATGCAGTTTTACCCGTGCCGATGGCCCATACCGGTTCATAGGCTATAACAGTCTGACTAAATGCCTCAATGCCGGCGAGGTCCAACACTGCATCCAGCTGTTTGCCAACAACCGCTTCAGTTTGACCCGATTCACGTTCCTCCAATAATTCTCCTACACATAATATTGGTATTATGGCTGCTTTTTTAGCAGCGACAAATTTTTGAGCAATGAGCGCATCACTTTCACCGTATATCGAACGGCGCTCAGAATGGCCAATAATGGCATATTTGCAACCGAAATCATTCAGCATGGCAGCCGCCACTTCACCGGTAAAAGCACCGGATTCCTGCTCACAAATATTTTGGGAGCCGTAGCTGATATTGCTGCCCTTCAGCATGTCAGCCACCTGCTGTAAATACACGAAAGGAGGACACACAGCGATTTCTGCATTTTTGACATCAGCAGATCCGCCCATAATGGCTTCAAGCAGCTGTTTGTTGTTCTCTTTGGAGCCATTGAGTTTCCAGTTGCCGGCTACGAGCGGTTGACGCATGTTAATCCCCTTTGTTAAATTTCCACAAACCTAAAAATCGGGCTGGAAGCTTAACCGCAGACGCCGAAAAAATCAATTTGCCGGCGCAAATATCCTGAACGAACACCTATTTACAGGAATTTTCAGACCTCAATACGGGTTTGGCTCAACCTGGACGGCGCCGGGTCGACAGAAAAAATCCGTGGTTAGAAGATTTCTTAGAAAAACAGCGTCATGAAAGGGCTTGTTTAACCTTTTCCGCTAGTTGTTCCGCAAGTTGCTCCACTTCTACAGCATCCCGACCTTCCACCATTACCCGCACTAAGGGTTCAGTACCGGAAGGCCTGAGCAAAACCCGCCCCCGATCCTTAAGTTGCAACTCCACTGCCGACACGGCTTCTCTAATAGGCTGGTTTTCCAAGTCTACTTTCCCACTGACGGGAACATTTACCAGGACCTGGGGATACTTGGTCATACCGGACTTGAGCTGATTCAGGCTTTTACCGCTATTTTGCATGGCTACCAGCACTTGCAGTGCGGAAACCACGCCATCTCCCGTAGTGGTGCGGTCCAGACAAATGATATGCCCCGAACCTTCACCACCCAACACACAGCCATTTTGCTGTAAAATTTCCATGACATAGCGATCCCCTACCTTGGCTCGCTCCAACTCAATACCGTGCTGCTTCAGCGCATGCTCCAGCCCCAGATTGCTCATGACAGTACCCACAACCGCCTCGGGTTTGGCGTTGGTCTCCGACCTGGACATAGCGATGATAAACAGTAGCTCGTCCCCATCCAGCAGTTCGCCGGTATGATCAACCATAATGACCCTATCACCATCTCCATCCAAACCCACACCCAGGTCTGCATGCTGCTCCAGAACGGTGTGTTGTAACAAGGAGGGCGCTGTAGAACCGCATTGTTCATTGATATTCAGGCCGTTAGGCTTGTTACCAATGGTGATAACATCTGCTCCTAGCTCGATAAACACACTGGGTGCAACATGGTAGGTGGCACCGTTGGCACAATCCACAACGATACGTAATCCTTTTAAACTCATGCGAGGAGGGATGGTACTTTTACAAAATTCGATATAGCGGCCTGCGGCATCCTCAACCCTTTCCGCCTTACCCAATTTGGCCGAATCGACACAATGCATCTCTTTTTCCAACTCCGCTTCAATGGCCAGCTCCACTTCATCGGACAGCTTCATGCCATCGGCAGAGAAAAACTTAATGCCATTATCTTGATAGGGATTGTGGGAAGCACTGATAACAATGCCCGCCTGTGCCCGTAAGGTACTGGTGAGATAGGCGATGGCAGGAGTGGGCATGGGGCCCAACAAAAGAATATCAATACCGGCAGCTGAAAGCCCCGCTTCCAGCGCCGACTCAAACATATAGCCCGAAATTCGTGTATCTTTGCCGATGACCACCTTGCCTCGGCTTCTGCCGTTGAAACTGCCACTGGCCAATACCCGGCCTACGGCCCAGCCCAGCTTCATCACAAATTCGGGAGTTATAACCCCCTGACCCACACAACCGCGGATTCCGTCAGTGCCAAAATACTTTCGTTGACTCATGCTGCACTCTCAAAATTGTTACCACTTAAAGGGTATTATTATGCTGATTTGTGACTACAACGCACTTAATTATTTACGCCGTTAACACGTATTATTCCCATTTTGCAAAATTCACGGTGATTGCAACAGCGCACGACCTACTTTTAATACATCGGCTGTAGCGGCCACATCATGAACTCGAAATATACTGGCACCTTGCCATTGGGCGATACTGGCCAGCGCCAGACTGCCAAATAAACGTTGGTCCGCAGGTCTGGGTATATCGTTTGCACTCAACAATGCTCCAATGGTGGATTTGCGAGAAAATCCCACCAATATAGGGCACGCCAGCGAGTGAAACTCATGCAAATGTTTGACCAGACTTAAATTGTGTTGCGTGCTCTTGCCGAATCCAAAACCCGGATCAATGAGCAGCTTGTCTCTGCTCATACCGGCAGCTATGCAAGCGGCAATTCGTTGCTCCAGAAACTGCTTTACTTCCTGGACCACATTCTCATATTGGGGTTGATGTTGCATGGTCCCGGGCTCACCCTGCATATGCATGAGGCACACCGGCACATTCAACTGGGCCGCCACTGCCATGCAGCCCTCACCTCGCAATGCCGCCACATCATTGATCAGGCCTGCTCCCGCCGCCACTGCTTCGCGCATCACTGCGGCTTTGCTGGTATCAATAGAAACAATGGTGGGCAGTTCACGCCGTAATAACTCAATGATCGGTATCACCCGATCCAGTTCTTCCTGTTCACTCACCGAAGTAGCCCCGGGACGGGTGGATTCACCACCGATATCGATGATGGAAGCGCCCTCCTGAACCATTAAGCGAGCTTGCTGCAAAGCTTTTTCTTGATCCAAAAACAAACCCCCGTCCGAAAAGGAGTCGGGGGTTACGTTTAACACCCCCATCACTTGGGGTGTGTTTAAGTCCAGAGCCTTGTCAGCGCAGTGTAACCGCTGTGTCATACCACTCAGTGTTCGCCTGCAGGCGTGCCGATATTACCGTTGTTGGACGGCTTATCTTGCTTGTGTTCCTGGCGGGTGGAACCGGATGCGTCACCGCCGTCACTCCAACCTTCCGGCGGCCTGGGCGTACGCCCGTTCATGATGTCGTTGATTTGATCCTGGTCGATGGTTTCATACTTCATTAAAGCGTCAGACATGGCGTGCAGTTCATCCATATGGTCTTTAAGAATTTGCTCGGCACGAGCATAGTTTCTATCCACAATGGCACGCACTTCTTCGTCAATGAGCTTGGCAGTGGAACCGGAAACATTCTTGTGTTGTGTCACAGAATGGCCCAGGAACACTTCACCTTCGTCTTCGCTGTACACCATAGGACCAAGTTTTTCAGACAACCCCCACTTAGTTACCATATTTCGGGCTATTTCAGTGGTACGTTGAATATCGTTACTGGCACCGGTAGTGACGTTTTCCGGACCGAAAATTAATTCTTCCGCAATACGACCGCCGAACATGCTGGAAATTTGGCTTTCCAAGCGTTCTTTGCTGGCACTGTAGCGATCCTCTTCCGGAAGAAACATGGTTACACCCAAGGCACGGCCTCTGGGAATAATAGTAACTTTGTATACCGGATCGTGAGACGGCACATTCAGGCCCACAATAGCGTGGCCGGCTTCGTGATAGGCGGTGAGTTTCTTTTCGTTCTCACTCATAACCATGGACTTGCGCTCCGCGCCCATCATGATTTTGTCTTTGGCCTTTTCAAAAAAGTCCATATTGACCAAACGACTGTTGGCTCGAGCAGCAAACAAAGCCGCCTCGTTCACCAGATTCGCCAGATCGGCGCCGGAGAAACCGGGTGTGCCACGGGCAATAATATTGGGCTTCACATCGTCCGCCAAAGGTACTTTGCGCATATGTACTTTGAGGATCTGCTCGCGACCACGTACATCGGGCAAGGGAACCACCACCTGACGGTCAAATCGACCGGGACGCAGCAAAGCAGGATCCAGAACGTCTGGTCGGTTGGTTGCGGCTATGACGATAATGCCTTCATTACCTTCGAAACCGTCCATTTCCACCAATAATTGGTTTAGGGTTTGTTCGCGCTCGTCATGCCCACCACCCAAACCGGCGCCACGATGTCGGCCTACGGCGTCAATTTCGTCGATAAATATAATACATGGGGCGTGTTTTTTGGCTTGCTCGAACATATCGCGTACGCGGGAAGCCCCCACACCCACAAACATTTCCACAAAGTCGGAACCGGAAATGGTGAAAAACGGGACTTTGGCTTCACCGGCAATGGCTTTGGCCAAGAGGGTTTTACCGGTTCCCGGGGAACCCACCATGAGTACGCCACGTGGAATTTTGCCACCCAGTTTTTGGAATTTACCCGGATCGCTGAGAAATTCCACCAGCTCCGCCACTTCTTCCTTGGCCTCTTCCACACCAGCCACATCGGAAAATGTCACTTTTACCTGATCTTCACCCAACATACGGGCTTTGCTTTTGCCAAACGACATGGCACCGCGACCACCGCCGCCACCCTGCATTTGACGCATGAAAAATATCCATACGGCAATCAACAACAGCATGGGGAACCAGGAAATAAACACCTGCATCAAGATGCTTTGCTGCTCCGGCGGCTTGGCATCAATGGAGACATTGTTCTCCAGCAACTCACCCACTAAATCGGGATCACCGGGGCTGTACGTGAAAAAATGATCACCAGCGGAGGTTTCGCCATGAATGCTGCGGCCTTCCACGATGACTCGTTTCACCATACCATTGCGCACTTCTGCAACAAATTCGGAATAATCCATTTGTTTCGCAGCATGCGGCCGAGGTGTGAAATTATTAAATACGGACACCAGCACAATGGCGATGACCACCCAAAGTAGAAGGTTTTTAGCTAAATCGTTCAAGATAAGAAGCCTCTGCTCTTGTATGAGTTCGTTCTACAGTATCTATACACCAAATTCAATGAAATATCTTCCATTTTAGTAAAGTTCTACCTCTTTCATTCTAAGCTTTTAAACCCTCTTGCCAGGAGATACACTTCCCTGGATTTGGGTCTAGAGGCTTTGGGTTTGCGTGTGATGACCTTGGTAAAATGCTTTCGTAAACGCTTGATCAGTTCATCGAAACCTTCACCCTGGAAAACTTTCATCAAACAATCCCCTCCAGGTTGCAGCACATTTTGAGCCAAATCCAAAGTTAACTCCGCCAAATACATAGACTTGGGCTGATCCACCGCCCGTATACCACTTATATTGGGGGCCATATCTGACATTACAAGGTTCACTTTACTTGGACCCATACTTTGAAGTAATTGTTCCAGAACACTTTCTTCCGTGAAATCTCCATGGATAAACTCTACATTTTCTATGGTATCCATGGGTAACACATCCAAGGCATAGATTTTCCCTTTATTGTCCAACCATTGAGAAGCCACCTGGGACCAACCGCCGGGGGCCGCTCCCAGGTCTACAATCCGCTGTCCAGGTCGGATGATTTTGTCTTTTTCCTGAATCTCTATGAGTTTATAAACGGCTCGGGAGCGATATCCGTCGCGTTGAGATTGTTTTACATAAGGATCATCAAAATGATCCTGCAGCCAGCGGCGGCTACTTTTGCTGCGGGACTTGGAAGGCATTAGTTCGATTCTGAACCCGAGTCCGGGTCTTTCTTGTGGTTTTCTTTGGTCAATAAACCTTTACTTAACAAAACCTTAGTCCGCAGAATCAACCAAACGGTTGCAGCCACGCTGAAGCCTGACAATATTAACAACTGTACAAAATCGTTGGCTGTGATAAACTCCGCCGCCAGCCAAACACATAGGCTTAGCACCAAAATAACTCCCAGCTCCAGCTTTACAGCATTAAAGGGACTGGGTGCCACTCCGAAACCGTTGGTTTTTTTGGAATTGTCTTTCGAAAACATATTGACCCTATTATGCAATCTTTAACCGCGAAACAAAAACGCTTTTTAAGAGCCCGTGCTCACAACATGAAACCTGTGGTAACCCTGGGAAATGCCGGTTTAACCACAGCCGTAATGGATGAAATTGCTTCCAGCATTGAGCACCACGAGCTTATGAAAATTAAGTTGGGCGCGCTGGACAAAGACGCTAAAACGGCTTTATTGCAACAAATCTGCGACCAAACCAAAAGTCAGGTCGTGTATTTGATTGGGCATGTCGCCACAATTTACCGCGCCGCTCAAAAACCCCAGATTCAATTACCCAAAGATTAAACCCGCTTTGGGTTAGCAGGTTTTATCACTAAAACCAAGCCCATCACACTGGTGAGCAAATACAAGAGACTGGAAATACCGTGCAGCCGACCAAACGCTGTAGCCTGCTCGCTACCTGGTGTTATACCCATTGCTTTGAGTTCCTGCATCATCGGCTGAAGTCCAAAAAAGCCTACTGACACCAGCACCAACATGGTCAGCACCAACCAAAGCTGCCACACCTTGCCACAACGAACCCACAAAGATGCCAACAGTACCGTTGCGCAAACAAAACCAACAATCGCAATTAATTCAAATTGTCGCCCGGCGACTTGCCCCGCCAATTGGCGACTGTCCAATACGGAAAAAAGTACGGGCGCGGATAAATAACCGATGGACCATAAGCCACCAATCCAAAACACCAGTGCCACGTCATGAATCGCTTCCAGGAACTTCATAAAATACCCGAGTAAAAACCCAAAAGAGTTAGATGTGCTTCACACTCACAATCTCGTAACTGCGAACCCCGCCAGGGGCTTGCACTTCAACCACATCCCCTTCTTCTTTACCTATAAGCGCGCGTGCTATCGGTGAGGTATTGGATATACGTTTTTCTTTAATATCAGCTTCATCTTCACCGACGATTTGATACACGATTTCTTCACCGCTGTCTTCGTCGATCAACTCAACCGTGGTCCCGAATATAACCTTACCCGTAGGTGCAATACTGGTAATATCAATAATTTGAGCATTACCCAGCTTACCGTTAATATCGGCAATACGCCCTTCAATAAAGCTCTGCTGTTCCCGCGCCGCGTGATATTCTGCATTTTCTTTCAAATCGCCATGAGCCCGCGCTTCGGCTATTGCCTCAATGACTCTGGGTCTGGCGACGTTTTTTAATTCTTTCAGCTCCGCCCTTAACTTTTCCGCCCCTCGCGCAGTAATGGGTACTTTTCCGCTCATTCCGCCAGCTCCCTATGTAAGTCCTGTAATCGGTAAATGTTCGATACGGCATCTTGCTCTATGGCCAGGCACGTGGCGTACGCACCGGCAATGGTTGTGGTATACGTTACTTTATATTGTAGCGCCTTGGACCGGATAGTACCGGAATCGGCTATGGCCTGCTTGCCTTCGGTCGTGTTAACAATAAATTGAATTTCATTGTTTTTTATCATATCCACAATGTGAGGTCGGCCCTCGTTCACCTTGTGTACCGTTTGACACGCGATTCCAGCCTGCATCAAAGCTTTGGCGGTGCCGGTGGTCGCAATAATTTCAAACCCCAACGCAGCAATCTTGCGAGCCACATCTATTGCCGCCTCTTTGTCTGCATCACGGACACTGAACAAGGCCTTACCCCCGGATGGCAACGTAATGCCTGCCCCCAGTTGGGCCTTGGCATAGGCTTCGGCAAAGCTGTATCCGACCCCCATGACCTCTCCGGTTGATTTCATTTCCGGACCCAATATGGGATCCACACCGGGAAACTTCACAAACGGAAATACCGCTTCTTTAACCGAAAAATATTTAGGGATGACTTCTTTCACTACCCCTTGTTGTTCCAGGGTTTTACCCACCATACACCGAGCCGCCACCTTTGCCAAAGGAATTCCTGTGGCTTTGGAAACGAAAGGAACGGTTCGCGATGCGCGTGGATTTACTTCTAAAATATAGATATCCTCGCCTTGAATGGCAAACTGGGCGTTCATTAATCCCACCACGTTCAGAGCAAGCGCCATTTTTTCAGCCTGTTGTCGTAATTGGTCCTGAATGTCGGCCGCCAGATTGTAGGGTGGTAAAGAACATGCCGAATCACCCGAATGCACCCCGGCTTGCTCAATGTGCTGCATAATACCGCCGGTGAGGATTCTCTTACCATCACAAACCGCGTCAAAATCCACTTCGACGGCCTGATCCAGGAAATGATCCAACAATACGGGTGAGTCATTGGAGACGGAAACCGCTTCGCGCATATAACGGCGTAACTCATCTTCAGAATAGACAATCTCCATGGCTCGGCCGCCCAATACATAGGAAGGACGCACCACCAGGGGATAACCAATTTCCTGTGCCAATTCCACCGCCTGTTCTGCCTGAGTGGCGGTACAGTTGGGCGGTTGTTTCAAACCCAATTGGTCAATGAGCTTTTGGAACCGTTCCCGATCCTCGGCCAAATCGATGGAATCGGGACTGGTACCGACGATAGGCGCTCCTGCCGCTTCCAGATCACGAGCCAATTTAAGCGGGGTTTGACCGCCGTATTGCACAATCACACCCTTTGGTTGCTCCAGGTCGATAAGCTCCAGCACATCTTCTAAGGTCAGAGGTTCAAAATAAAGCCGATCGGAAGTGTCATAGTCCGTAGATACGGTTTCCGGATTACAGTTGACCATGATGGTTTCGTAGCCGTCTTCACGCATAGCAAAGGCGGCGTGCACACAACAGTAATCGAATTCTATACCCTGCCCGATACGATTGGGTCCACCGCCCAATACCATGATTTTTTCCCGATTAGTGGGCAGGGATTCACACTCCGTTTCGTATGTGGAATACATATAGGCTGTGCTGGTGGCAAACTCTGCTGCACAGGTATCCACCCGCTTGTAAACCGGCCGAACGCCCAGGGAATGGCGTAATTTACGCAGTTCCAGTTCTTTTATGCCAAGCAACTGGGCTAAACGAATATCAGAAAAGCCCTTACGTTTAAGCTGAAACATACGCTGTTTATCCAGGCTTTTAATCCCGGCGTTTTTAACTTCACCCTCAAGTTGAACAATCTCTTCAATTTGCACCAAAAACCAGGGGTCGATACTGGATATCTCGTGAATGTCTTGCAAGCTCAGACCGAGGCGAAAGGCGTCAGCAACAAACCAAATACGCTCCGGTCCGGGATGACGTAATTGGTGCTTCAGCTCAATCAAACCGGCTTCGCTGTTGTCCGTAAAGAGTTCATTAAATCCACTGGCTCCAGTTTCCAATCCACGTAAGGCTTTTTGCAGCGATTCCTGAAAAGAGCGACCGATTGCCATCACTTCACCGACGGACTTCATTTGTGTCGTCAAGTGCGCATCGGCTGAAGGAAACTTTTCAAATGTGAAACGTGGCACCTTGGTAACCACATAATCGATGGATGGCTCGAAGGAAGCCGGAGTCGAACCGCCGGTAATTTCATTTTGCAACTCATCCAAGGTGTAACCAATCGCCAGCTTGGCTGCCACTTTGGCTATAGGAAAACCAGTTGCTTTGGAAGCCAAGGCTGAAGAACGGGAAACTCGGGGATTCATTTCGATAATGATCATGCGACCGGAGACAGGATCAATGGCAAACTGCACATTGGAACCGCCGGTATCCACACCAATTTCACGTAACACCGCCAAAGAGGCATCACGCATAATTTGGTATTCCTTATCGGTCAGCGTCTGCGCCGGCGCCACGGTGATGGAATCACCGGTGTGAACCCCCATGGGATCAAAGTTTTCAATGGAGCAGATAATGATGCAATTGTCCTTGCGGTCGCGCACCACTTCCATTTCGTACTCTTTCCACCCCAATATAGACTCTTCAATGAGCAGTTCATTGGTAGGTGATAAATCCAATCCGCGTCGGCAAATCTCTTCGAATTCTTCTTTGTTGTAGGCGATACCACCGCCACTGCCGCCCATGGTAAATGATGGCCGGATCACGGTGGGATACCCGACCTGGGCTTGCACTTGGTACGCTTCTTCCAGACTGTGAGCAACGGCGGAACGCGGCATATCCAGGCCGATTTTGCGCATGGCGTTGCGGAACTGTTCCCGATCTTCCGCTTTATCGATGGCTTCACGACTGGCACCGACCATTTCCACGCCGTGTTGCTCCAGCACCCCTTCTCGCACCAGATCCAACGCGCAATTTAAGGCCGTTTGTCCGCCCATGGTAGGCAGTAAGGCCTTGGGTTTTTCTCTTTCTATGATTTTGGCAACCGCCTGCCAAGTAATGGGTTCTATGTAAGTGGCATCTGCCATGCCGGGGTCAGTCATAATGGTGGCGGGATTGGAATTGACCAGGATGACCCGGTATCCCTCTTCCTTCAGAGCTTTACAAGCTTGCGCTCCGGAATAGTCAAACTCGCAGGCCTGCCCAATGACAATGGGCCCGGCGCCTATAATCAAAATACTGTCTAAATCGGTACGTTTTGGCATGATGTATCAGTGCTTACCTAATTTTTTAATCTTTACGCATGGAGTCGACAAATTGGTCGAACAGAGGTGCTACATCGTGAGGACCGGGGCTGGCCTCCGGGTGGCCCTGAAAACCAAAAACCGCTTTGGTCTTATGGCGCAAGCCCTGTAATGAGCCATCAAACAAGGATCTATGGGTCGCTTCCAAATAATCCGGCATTCCTTCTTCCAATACAGCAAAACCGTGGTTTTGACTGGTAATCAACACTTCTTTGCTGTCCAGGTTCTGTACCGGGTGATTGGCACCATGGTGGCCGAACTTCATTTTGCCGGTGCGGGCACCACTGGCCAGCGCCAGTAACTGATGCCCCAAACAAATCCCAAACATGGGTATATTGGTATTCAGCAGTTCTTGAATGGCAGCCAAAGCATATTCACAAGGTTCAGGATCTCCAGGTCCATTAGACAAAAACACACCATCCGGTTCCAGAGCCAGCACATCGGCTGCAGGCGTTTGTGCCGGTACTACGGTCAAGCGACAACCTCGTTGCGCCAGCATACGCAGAATATTTTTCTTAACGCCAAAATCGTAGGCGACCACATGGTAAGGGAGTTCTGCTTCGGAGATTTCCGGAAAGCCTTGACCCAGTTGCCAGCAACCCTGGTTCCAGGTATAGGTTTCCGACGTGGTTACTTCCTTGGCCAAATCCATACCCACCAATCCGGGAAAATCGCCGGCGGCGGCGATGGCCTGCGCTTCGTCGATGTGCTCGCCGGCCATCAAACAACCGTTTTGAGCCCCTTTTTCTCGCAAAATTCGCGTCAACTGGCGGGTATCAATATCTGCAATAGCTACCGTATTGTGTTGTTGCAAATACTCTTCAAGAGTTTGTTGTTTGCGCCAGTTACTTGCCAGGCGCGGCAGATCCCGAATCACCAAACCGCTGGCATAAACAGCATCGGATTCCTGGTCTTCTGCGTTGGTGCCCACATTACCGATATGAGGATAAGTTAGAGTGATGATTTGACGCGCGTAAGAAGGGTCGCTAAGAATTTCCTGATAACCGGTCATTGCTGTGTTGAAAACCACCTCACCAACGGATTGTCCCGCAGCACCAATGGACACTCCATGAAATACCGTTCCGTCAGCTAACGCCAAAATTGCCGGTTTTCTCAACACGCCCTCCAAATACACAAATTCTATATGCACAAAAACGGGAGCGATGTTACACATCTCTCCCGTCTTAAAAAAACAAATTCATTAACCTACGTTCTCGAATTCAGGCTTTTGCCACGGATGGCATTATGCCTCAAAGGCCATGGATAGCCGATAGAGACTTCCGCTATTCTACTTTGATAGGCCCTTTATTGAAAGTCCCGATACCGGTTTTTTAACATTTATTTGTGCTATATCAATTCTTTGCAACCAGGAATCAATCACTTCGCAGATTCAACACATCTTGCATATCGAACAAACCCTTATCATGACCGCCCAGCCATTGCGCTGCCCGTACCGCCCCTTTGGCGAAGGTCATACGGCTACTGGCTTTGTGGGTGATCTCCACCCGTTCGCCAATTCCGGCAAACAAAACTGTGTGGTCACCCACCACATCACCGGCACGAATGGTTTCAAAACCGATGGTTAGAGGGTCTCGTTCTCCGGTCCGGCCTTCGCGACCATACACCGCGCATTGTTTTAGATCTCGTCCAAGGGCTGCGGCTACCACCTCCCCCATTGCCAAAGCCGTACCTGAAGGGGCATCCACTTTATGTCGATGATGAGCCTCGATAATTTCTACATCATAGTCCTGGCTTAAGACTCTGGCCGCCATATCCAGCAGTTTTAAACACAGATTTACCCCTACACTCATGTTAGGAGCAAATACAATCGCGATATCATTCGATGCCTGCAGTAAATGCTGCTTTTGGTCATCACTCAACCCCGTGGTACCTATGACGATCTTCTTACCCGCATGATGGCAATACTGCAAATTCTCCATAGTGGTTTCCGGTGTGGTGAAGTCGATGAGCACGTCAAAATCAGTACCTTCCAGATGATCCACGACAGCTACATTTTGCTTAGTCTGACCCGCCAGTTCACCGGCATCAGCACCCACCAGGCTGCTGCCTGAGCGAACTATAGCAGCGCTTAAACGTGTTTGCGGGTTCAACACTGTGGACTCAATGAGCGCGCGTCCCATGCGTCCGGCAGCTCCCGTGACAGCAATGTTGGTCATGAATTCTCCTCTAACAATTCTTATAGAATACGGGTGTGCCCTGTTTGCGAGCTACATTGTACCGAGCTACAAAGGGTACACGGGTTGACGATTTAATGGTAGGTTTGGACGCTGAGATCATCGCCGAACCAGGGATTGCCATGTCTTTTAAAGATCATTTTTCTGACGCTTCCAGTGCTTACAGAAACTACCGCCCCGGATATCCTCCGGAACTGTTTGCCTATCTCGCTGATATAGCCCCTTCTTTACACTCGGCCTGGGATTGTGCCACCGGCAGTGGCCAAGCCGCTTGCCGGCTGGCACAACATTTCAGAAGGGTCACGGCCACCGACGCCAGTGAAAACCAAATACAAAACGCGCAACCACACCCCAATGTTCTCTACAAAGTGGAAAAAGCAGAAAAAACCTCCTTTGCAGACCAGTCACTGGATTTGATTACTGTTGCCCAGGCGTTGCATTGGTTCTCGCTGCCGGAATTTTCGCGTGAAGTGCAACGGGTTCTCAAACCCGGTGGCATATTGGCGGTTTGGACCTACGGCCTGAGCCGAATTACACCTGCCATAGATGCTATCGTTAATCAACTGTATGGCCCCACCCTGGAACCCTATTGGCCTGAGGAACGTACGCAAGTGGAACGTGGATATGCAGAAGCTACGTTTCCCCTAAAACAAATAGCCGCGCCGGAATTCAAAATGCAGAGCTTGTGGACAGCGAATCAACTCTTGAACTACTTGCGCACCTGGTCTGCCGTCAAACGTTTTGAAGAAGCCAATAAGCACAATCCAGTCACTGAAATAGCAGACAGCGTAAATAAGCTGTGGGACACCAAGGTACAACTTGTATCCTGGCCTTTGACCGTAAAAATCTGGTCCACCTGACAACCGCGCGCCCACAAGGGCGCAACGGCCATGACCTTTGAGGTTTGACTACGGGGTCAGCACAATGTCATCCACATAGGCGGACACCGGGTTTAGTCCAGAAGACATTGGATCACGGTTTAAACACCAACTCAACATATCCCGAGTTCCCACCACGCCACTTAAGGCAAAATTAGCGGCGGTCCATCCGGTCTTGGCGGTGTACTGCCCTTGTTGTACACCATTCACGTAAAAGGTAAGAAAGTCACCCACGTTTCGGACCGTATCAGCGATATAGTTAAAATCGACCCGGGCCATACCCTCCACGGAGATACTGAAACAGGCATTATTTTCAAATGCAGGTATATTGGCGTAAATACTGTTAGCGCCTCCAGCGGTGGTGTTCTGCGCTGTGCTGATCGCCCACTGGATGTTACTGCTACCTGAATAGGTCAATACCAGTGAAGCCGGGAATACACCCGTTTCAAAATCAATGGTCTGCGCTACTGTTTCCGCCGGATATTCCGTGACCTCAAACTGGTACTGTGCACCACCGTTTGAGGATGTGTACACAGCATCCGCTACGACATAAAGCGTCGTTTGCCCCGAATCACTGCGAATGATACAGGTATTGGCATCGGCGGCAGTGCATACCACTGCGGTGGGATCGTTGCTTGGACTGGTTTTAAAAGGCCTTTGGATAATATTGTTGTTTGGGTCCGTCAAAATGATGGAATAGGAAGTGTATGGTTTGACGGTAAAGGAATAATAACTGTCAAAACCGTCATCGGCTGCAAACACGCCAAAACTGCCGCCTGCCTTGGCAACACCGTTAAACAACAGCGGCGCTGTGCCAATGGGTGTGGGGGCGGTTAAAGTCCCCTCGGAATAATACCGCATGGTCACCTGATCGGCCATCAATGGGCCCATGTAGCTGATCCAATTACCACCGGCATCATCGGATTGACGCACCCGATAAGTCATCGTGCCCCCCCAGTCCGGTTCGTATTCACTCAGCAACTGGCCGGAAACATCTTTAAGAACCACTTTAGCACTGTAATCCAGCAGACTGGAACTGTATGTGGTCACCGCATCGCCCATGGTGATAGGAATGGCTATGCTGGCGTTACCACTATTGGTCACACTGGCAGTACCGGCAGTGGTGGTGCCGCACAAAGGACAGGTTTGGTAAATCATACTCACATCTACCGTTACGGTATCTGTACTTACTGGCAGTGTAAGGGTTACTATTTCTCCGGGAAGCACCGCAGTTTTGTCAAAGCTTGGCGCTCCGGTTAATACGGGGGCACCCACAATCGGCTGCGCCACGTTTAACCACGGAAGTTTTGCACCCACCGAACCGCTCACAGACCAAGTGACACCGCTGTCGGAAGATTGTTTTAAGGCGTAGTGGACAACCGACAATGCCGCATCACGACTGTATTGCGAAACAGCACCGGAACCATCATCCAAGGTAACCATGGGATAGTAAGCACCGGGAGACGCAGTCCCATCAACGGTTACAGCCACGCTTAGTGTCCCGGCAGATGTGGCCACGGCTGTACCGGTACCTACCAGGGTTCCGGTGGAATCCACTAAATTCACTGCAATGTTTGCTGCGCTGTCCGTAGCTACATCGACAGTAAGCGTAAACCCGGTGTCCACATCACTATGACTGATCAATGGTGCCGTCGTCATGGTCGGTGCTGCAGCCAAAGCCTGGACTACCTGTAGCACCGGCGCATTGTAAGCCATGAGATTCACCGCCCCCCAGCTGACACCACTGTCAAAAGACTGTTCCTCTTCATAGGCAGTGCCTGAAACTTGTTTAGTATACCGCGTCATGTTCACCCCGGAGCTGTCACTGATTACCAACCTGGGATAATAGTCGCCGCTTGCCGATGTCCCAATGGGCACGGGAACAACACCGTTTTGTACAGAGGCTGTTCCCCCGGAGACACCGCTGACATCGAGAAAATTCACACTATAATCCGAGGCATTGCCTGTGGCGATAATACTGACTTCCACGGTCTGACCGGCATAAATCAGCGCCGGGCTGAGACTGACCTCACCGGTGAGCACCGGTGTCGGTGGGTATACGATATTAAAGGCCGACATGGCAAAGGCCGTTGTGCGCACAGTACTCCAACTCACTCCGGCATCCGTTGACTGTTGAATAATCAGCGGGGTCAATCCTACTGTGGATTCGATGAAATAGCGGGAAATATTGTTTCCGCTGCTATCGGAGATCTCAATTTTAGCGGTTGCGGAATAATGAATCGAATCGGGAACATCTAAGGCCACATCCACACTACCGGCACTACCTCCATGGGTTGTTGTACCGGCGCCGATTTCCACCTGAGCCGAGGATGAATCGTGCACGGTGACTTTAACACTGGCTGTTCCGGTGGATACCGGCAGTGTCGCTGTAGCCGGGCGTCCGGCAACCATCGGTATGGGATCCAATACCGGACTGGCAGTCAGGTAGGGCACACCGCTTAACATACCCACAGTGACATAGGCCAGGTTAATTCCGGAACTAACCGGACTGGTCCAGTTAAAGCCATAGTCGCTGCTGGTCTCCATGGTGTATTGCGTCGTGGAGGTTGCTGCGCTCAAAGTGTAACGCGTGCTATTTCCCGCACCGTCAGAAACGGTAATCCTGGCATAGTACTGACCTACATCAATGTAGGTTGGCGGAGTGAAATCGAAGGTTGCGGAAGTACCGCCGGAATTGATAACACTGCTCAGAGAAATCGTATCATTACCGGGCAGAACCAAAGATGCGGTTACCGATACCACGTCGGTACTGATAGGTACGGTCATACTACCGGAACTGCCGGCCGGGATAGTATTGGCAGCAAATGAGGGTTTTCCGCTCATACACACGTTACAGTCAAGGATGACTTCGCCTCCGCCTCCGCCACCACCGCCTCCTTCTCCAGCACCACCTCCGCCGCCGCCACATGCAGCAAGAATCAAAAAAACAGTCGTAGCTATAAAACGCATTGAGAAATTGAAATAGGTCATTGTTGAGCCGTTAAGAAGTTGTGCCGGATTATTTTAATATCGTTTACATTTAAATTATTCGTAACAATTCGTGTGACCGGCGTCACAGTTCTGAACTTTCGACGATCAATCAATTATCCGGCGGACTCGGCATCAAGTCTTATTCACGAGTACCGATAGCTATTAGAATCAAACATCGAACGGGATTTGTTATTATGCTACACAACCCTAAAGCCATTATTACTTTGCTTTTAGCGGCGTTCGCCGCCACGTCCGCCACTGCGTCAGCACCGGATGTATTGGATCGTTCCTGGGAAGCTGCCTGGAACCGAGTAGTAAACCGAGCATTGGTAGGTTATTTACAACAGTACAAGAACAAAACCTTGGCGGAAATGGAACCCAGTCAAAAGCGACAAACTTTGGAAGCCATTAACCAAACACTGCTAAACCAAATCAGCTGGGCAACGATGGGCCCGCAAGTCAGCGCAATAATTACCCAACACTGCGATGCCAAAACCCTTTCCCAAATGGAGCGTTATTTCCTTGATAAGTCCCAAGGCCTGGACTCCAGCGTTCGCACGCTTTACAACGACTGCATACGCAGAGCGTTAAAGGCAACGCAGGAACTCACGCTGGCACAAATCAATGCAGCGACCCCCAATATCGAAGCCATTATCAAAACCCACCGTTAGTCTCGGGTCAATGCTGAGATAAAATCTTTAAGGTTCTGTTAAGCGATTGATAAGAAGGGCTTCATCCTGCTCGTTTATACTGAATTCATGGTGCCGCCCATGGAGGGAATACTGTCAGACCCGCACATCGCGCATCCTCGTCTGACGGGTTGGGTTGTACTGTTGCGGGGCGCAGCACTCAACGCGGTGTTGCACCCTGCCGTTTTAAAATACCACCTGCCGGCGCTAGATCCAATCAAAAATATCGTGAACCAGAAACACCACAATTTCAAAAGCAATCAGCCAGATAATGATCCATTCCAACAACGATGAATGCTTATGCTTTTGCTCGTCAGCCATCATTTCAAACAGCTCGTGTATGGTTTCCAGTTTTTTGCTTAGCACTTCCACACGCTGTCGAACTTCCAAATAGTCCGCCAGCATATTGTAGTAACCATCCAGTTCCGGATATTCCCAAAAGAAATCGGGCACATCCAGCAAGTCGTACTTGAGCATAATATCGCTTTTTGCCAAAAACAAACGCCCTCGCAATTTCGCCAACGCTTTGCGTCCCAAGCGTGAACTGCCTGTATTTGCAATGTTTTTTGGAATGTGCGCGGTATCGTTAATGGTGTCCTGTATGCGTTGCTCAAACGAACCCAATTTGGTCGATTGAGCCATGGCATGGCTCAACGCCAATTGGGTCATCACATCATGTTCTGAAACTCTAATATGGTCATCATTGATTCGCCGTTGGCCGTCGGTGACCTCATAGGTAAATTCGTCGTCTACATTGTCGGATAGCGGGTTAAACATATAGGGCGCCAAACCGTCAATTACTCGCGTCCTGCGCTCCGGGTCCACATCCCAAAACACTAATGCGCCATAGTCGAACAAATACACATCCCCCCGTTCCTGAGGCCAGTGCACCGCATTACGGTAGCTGCTAAAACGCCCCCTATCCGGGTGTTGTAGTTTTAATTGAACAAAGTCCAATTGTTCACAACAACATAATGTATAAATATCTAAACCGTTCATTTTAGTGTTTGGTACGCCCTCTGGCTTCCATACGCCGTAGAAACTCACCCATAATTTCTACATACAACTGCTCCCCCAGGTAACCATCTTCCACGCCGGATTCGATGCTGGGATTATCATTAATTTCGATTACCACAACGCGATCTTTCGATTGCTTGATATCCACACCGTACAGACCATTGCCAATGAGTTTACAACTTTGCACGGCCACATCCAGTACCGCCTTGGGTGTCTCAAAAGTAGGAATGGAATCAAATCCACCGGACTTCGCAGCCCCATTGGCATTATGCTTATAGATTTGCCAATGATCTTGCACCATATAATACCGGCAGGCGTACAACGGTTTGTTATTGAGAATACCGATACGCCAATCGTAATCGGTATACAAAAATTCCTGCGCCAGCAAAAGCGCTGATTCTTTTAATAAGGTTTTAACCCCCGCCTGAAGCTGTTCAAAGGTATCCGCTTTTATGACACCTCGTGAAAATGAGCCATCAGGAATTTTGAGCACAATGGGTAACCCGATTTGTTCTACCAATTTTTCCAGTTCTTTGGTATCCGGTTGATTCAGAACCACCGTAACAGGCGTGGGGATGCGATGAGTTTTGAGCAAATCTGCCAAATAGATCTTATTCGTACACCGCAATATGGACGTGGAATCATCGATAACCACCAAGTCGTCCGCCTCTGCCCGCTTGGCAAATCGATAGGTGTGGTGATCCACTGCCGTGGTTTCGCGAATGAATAAACCATCGTACTCTGACACACGGACAAAATCCCGTCGGGTAATCATATCCACATCAATACCCAATTGCTTACCCGCTTTGACAAAGGATTTTAATGCCTTTGGATTGCTTGGCGGAATAGACTCTTCCGGATCCACCAGTATGGCCAAATCGTATCGATAGGTTTTTCTGGCTTTGGGTTTGAGCCACATCTTGCGACTGAATTGCTCGAAGGTATTGGCAAAGGCCTCCTGTTCCTCCGGATTACTTAGGGATTTCAGTGAAATAGCTTTCACCTGGCGTACCTGCCATTCGATTTTAAAGCTAAGACTCACCTCGAGAATAGGACAGGGGTAACGTTCAAAAACGATCTGGGCAATACGGCTGTAGTTTGGGTCCTGAGTTTGTCCGAACCAACAACGAAACTGTAAGGTATCCCCTGCCTGCCCTGCGGGTAGTTTTTTCAGGACCTTAACGGCATCGTCCAAGTCCATTAAGGACAGGTTTTTGCGATGTAACTCATTAATGGTCGCCGCTGACGGGAACACATGGTGCCCCCGGGCTTCGCCCAATAAGGAACAATAGTAACCGGTACCCAGGTAACGGTACGATCGGCACAAATTTATGATTCGGACTCGGCTTTTCTTTGCTGCTCCTACTTTATCAAGATAATCGTCAAAACTTATCACATCCTGGCTGGGGTAATAGGGCTGCCAGTCGCTTGGGTCGTCCACGACCACATAAAAATCAGTCATACTATAGTCTCAAAAGAGATGTTAAGAAGTGGTGTATGTTATGCTGCCTGCTTTTAAAAAAACAACAAATATTTTTGTAAACTTATCGTGGAGGTTGCTTCTATCAGAGATAGTCAGTGTCTATGCTTAATTGAACATCCTGGATTATAATAGCTGAAATTTTCAAGACATCAGTATGACAAACGCTAAATTAATCAACCGCCGCACCAGCCAAAAACCTTTGCCCACCATAAATACACGGCTGGCCTTAGCTGCAGATATACCCCAACTTTTGGACATTGAAACAGAGTGTTTTGATACCGATAGACTCTCCAGACGCAGTTTTCAGCGACTGATCAAACCAGGCCCGCACGATCTTGTGGTACTGGACGACGGCAAGCAGATTCTGGGTTATGTGCTCAATCTGTATCGATCAGGAACCAATTTGGCCAGAATGTACTCTATCGCGATTTCGACCAGGCACCACGGTATGGGTTTAGCAAACCTCTTAATGGCTGCCTCTGAACAAACTGCGCTGGCCCATCATTGTGTTTTTTTACGGCTGGAAGTCAACGTAAACAATTTTACCGCGATCAAACTGTACGAGAAATACCACTACAAAATCATTGACCGCATCAGCGCCTACTACGATGACGGCGCAGACGCCTTGCGCATGGAAAAACGCTTACGCCAACCGGTTCGCAGCCATGCCTCAACCAAACCCTATTACCGCCAAACCACGGATTTTACCTGCGGACCGGCCGCTTTAATGATGGGTTTTAAAACCGTCGACCCGAATTATCCATTTTCCCGCTCCGAGGAACTGCAGATCTGGCGTGAGGCGACCACCATCTTTATGACCTCCGGCCACGGCGGTTGTTCTCCCCACGGACTGGCCCTCAGCGCCAATCAGAGGGGTTTTAAAGTCCAGCTGTATACGAACTCCCATGCGGCCCCCTTTACCGACGGCGTTCGGGACCCGGAAAAAAAATCGGTCATGGAGTTGGTTCACGAAGACTTCTTGCACAGAATTGACCAAACCGATATTCAATTGAATATCAGCACCTTGGATGATGAGGAACTGGACAAAATCCTGGAACAAGGTAAACCGGTCATTGCACTGATCAGCACTTGGCGCTTAAACCGTAACAAGGCACCCCACTGGGTTTATATCACCGGGTACGACGCTGAATTCTTCTATATTAACGACCCGGACGTGGCCAGCTCGCAATTGAGTGAAACCGACTATATTCATGTACCGGTTACCCGCAGTATGTTCCACTCCATGGCCCGATTTGGCCGCAAACGTCTGCGCTGCCTGCTGGTATTGGGACAGTAACGGATATTGTAAGCCGTAGTCACATTCCGTGACCGAGTTCTCGTTATCCGCCCCCTCGCCGCCGTTATAGTTAAAAGGAGATTAGCCCCCGGGCGTAAAACCACCAGGAGTAAGCCATGCAGGCAATACCACGCACAGAAATTGCGACTTTGTTAGGGATCTGTCTATTAGTCGTTTTGTTTGCTGTCAGCAACGCCGGTAAACCAACACTGTCAACGCCCCACGTGGAATCCATGAGCGTCAGTGATGCCATCTTGCTGCTAGCCCAAACCGGTGTATTGGTGCTGGATGTGCGGGAAAAAAGCGCTTATGACAAAGACCATATCCCCAACGCCGTATCTGTCCCCATTGGTGAATTGGAGCGGCGTCTGGACGAATTTGCCACTCACAAAACCAAAGAAATCATTGTTTACTGTAACGAGGGCAGCTCCCGTGGGCCGCGCGCGACGGCCTTACTCAACAAAGCGGGTTTTGTCGGCGCTAAAAACCTAATAGGTGGAATGGAGGCTTGGCGCGCACAAGGCCCCGTCGCCATAAAAACTCAATCCTTAAACCCTAAAGGGTGATCACATTCCCGTTTAAATCCAAAATTTAACTCAGATGCCGGTATCCCACCGCGCAAACCCCAATTGTCCGGCGGCACTTCATACAATACGATTCTGATATCCATAGGATCAATCCCCAAGGGTTGCAACCCGGCTACAATAGCGGCGTACAAGGCTCGTTTTGCATCCAGGCTACGCCCGCTGAACAAAGAAACCTCAACCAGAGTATAGTTATCCGATGTATCAGGCGGAGTGACGAAGTTCTCCGGGCTGTGTTCAATAAATCGCATCAACTTATCGTGTTCGGGAATTTTCAGTGCATCCACCATAGCGCCATGAATCGCCGTCAAGATTTGCTGTTTTTGTTCAGCGGACCAATGTCTTTTTACTTCTATTGTTACTGTAGGCATGTTTTTCCGTTTTTTATGATTTCAACAATCGTTATTCTTATGAGACTTAAGGTGTTGTAAAGTTCCCGCAGTGTTTTTAAAACTAAATCTAAACCCTACTGAGGACAAACAATGACTCCCATGGAATTGGCACAAAAGTATATGGATTGCTTCTTCGGCTCCACCCCTTTAATGGCCATGAAGGAGCTTCTAGCCGAGGATTTGGTTTTTGAAGGACCGTTGGTACAATTTAACAACGCTGATGACTATATAGACTCCTTGATCAAGGATCCACCAAGCCATTTAGAGTACGAGCTATTACACGCCTTCGAAAAAAACAATACAGCTTCGCTTGTCTACACTTTCCGAAAACCATTATTGGGGATTGAAGTGAATATGTCGCAAACTTTTACTTGCGACAATGGAAAAATACGCAGCATATTGCTGATATTTGATTCCAGAGAATTTATATAAGCGGATAAGTTCCAGCTGACACGACATCGCCGGGTACGGAATACACAAGCAGAGACGGTGTCACTAGAGGGTATGCACGGCCCATCCTAAATAAAGCCCGAACCCGAATACAATATGCATAGACAAGCTAATTAATCTTGTAACGTTCGGCTTGGGAGCCAGCCTGGCAAAACACCCTAAACCTAAACCCGGTTGAAGAATAAACCAAGGAACTAAAACCGTCGCTAAGCCAAAGGCCAATGCTGAAACAACGCCGGGGCTGCCATGGACCATAACTAAGTAAATATAAGCATAAGCTATTCCTATGGCATAATGAAGCACCCAACCTATCGCCCGCTCATACTTTATTTTTTTACTATTTGAAATTGGCTTATGTATGAGTCTTCCTCCGGGTAAATGTCCAAACCACCTTCCAACCATGCCCCAGTTTGTTGTCGGTAACTTAAACCCCTTGCTGAGTATTTCGGCCCAAACATCTAAAGCTGCCGTAGCTATGACTCCTATTATTATCGCTGATAAGACCAGTTCCATATTAGCCTACTTCTCACTGTCTGCTTAGTTTCATAGCCGCTTTTCATCACCCCCGATACCCTTACCCTGCTCCAGCGCCCTATCCATTATCCCTAACTGTGGTCCCGACTTCGTCTTATCATCGATTAGTCGGTCTTTATCGCACAGAGGCTATCTTTGTTTTTCAACGTAAACAAAACCCGCTCTTCGTTTCTTATGGTAGGAATTGCCTCAAAAATTATAGGAAAAGCAAAATCGTTGAGCGAAACGTGCGATGGAGATTTCCATGCGTCATCGTGCCATATAAGTATCTCACCGATCCAGTCACACTCTGCGTTCCCATCGGGAGCTAAAGGAAACATGACTTTATCAAAGAACAATGCATTTGCAATAATATCGAAATTTCGAATTCGCAGACCGATAAATAGCCCCGTGGATTTATCCGGAACATTCGCACTGCCTGAGACGGGTTTTCTCCAGGTTTCATCCCACCCCGGTAGATCAGAATCCTCAAGTGCCATTATCCAAACAGGCGACTTAAGGTATTCGTCAGGCAGTACCAGTTCATAAGGTTTAGCAGAATATTTCATAGATGACCTGCACCAAAATTAGCGGCCTTTTAGTAAATAGAACCGGGCCTAATATAGACTTCTTTGCCTTAATCTTACCACCGCCTCGTCCATGAGGCGGCAGCTGTATCACTACGGCTCGTATGGCCCGATGGACCAGGGACTCCCGGTGGCAGGTCTGACTATACCGTCTTTATCGCTGTTAAAGCCCCAACCGCCATCATCAATACCATTCAAACCACCCTGCGTTACGCTGATGGGACTGCTGAGACTGAAATGCCAGTCATTGTCCAATGGCGTACTGACATCTCCATCCAAACCACCTTCGGATTCATACAGGGGATCCACACTCACATTGCTCGAAGCATTAGGTACAGTTGTGTTCAACTCATCGATTGTGGCGGGACAAATATCATTGGCGGCACAGCCGCTGCCATCCACATAAAAATACATAAGTGACGAACAGGAATACAAATCGTTATTCCTAAAACTGCTCAAGTTGGTTCCAGCGCCATTTGTGTGTACACAGCGATCGTTGCTGGTCGTATACAAAATATTATTATCTATAAACGGTGTAACATCTGAGCTCAAATAAACCGCATATTCAAAAGCTCCGGTACCGCCATTGATAATGTTATTACGAATAATCGGACTGGAAACTCCCGACAAATTCAAGCCGTAGTTAAAGGAGCCATCCCCGGCATGGATTATATTATTGTAAGCCTCAAATACGGAAGTGCTACTATTTATAGCATAGGCAAATGCCCCGGTTTGTGTCAGTGGAGTGATTAAATTTCCGGTAATTAAGGTTCCGGTGCTTGAACTTAGGTACACACCATATGCAAATGACACGTAAAAACCTCTCGCGGCAACGATGGTATTGTTACGAAGGATTGGCCCGGATCCAGTGATATAAACCCCATACTGAAAACTCCCACGCCCACGCGAACCCAACAAGGTATTGCTCTCTATCACGGGACTTGATCCGATAATACGCATTATATATTGAGAACCTATGGAGGTTTCAGCCACAATGGTATTGTTTCTGAATACCGGCTCCGCGCTGCTACTGATAGACACTATGGTACTGGCGGATGAGTGAACCGATAATCCGTCTACAGTTGTGCTGGAAGTAACTCCGTTACCGGCGACTATTGCATTATTGGTTCCCGGCGATAAAACATCCGTCACATAACGTCCCACATCCCGATCTTTAAAATCCTGCTTGTAACCGCCGTATAAGGATACGCCATCACGAAGGCTAATGGCTGCACTGATATTATGATCCCCGGCATTCGCCACTACCACCGCCGGCGGAACCGCATTATTTATCGCCACCTGCAGTGTCCGTAAAGCCGTGACCGGACTCAGGCCGTCGCCTGTATCATCCAACGCGGAGCCGCTGACAAAATAGATGGGCGCATTGAATACATCAAAAGCCAAAGACTGTGGAATGATTGGCTGACCTGAAGCATTGTTGACGTCAACACTCAGAGTTTGGTTCATACCCAAAGACCAGACTGTCGTAGGGGTAAAGGTCAGAGTATCGTTAGCGACGGTAGTGGTACTCCAGACAAAAACACCCTGACTGCTTAAATCACCACCTAGCACCAAACTGGCCGGAGCCATGGATTGATCAAAATTAATAACAATGGCTTGGTTATCCTGTATAGGTCGTAATGTGGACAAAGCGACCCCTGTGGGATTACATTGAACCGTCACATCGGAAACATTAGCACCTCTGACAATACCGTAGGCATTACTCAGTACACAGGTTTCGCCCGTGGGTTGACTGCTGATACTGATATCGTAGCGGCTTAAATCAGGTATGGTGGTAGAAAATCCAAATACCCCATTTCCTACTGGAATGATTTCCGCACCGTTAATCTGCAGTGCCAAACCTGAACCGCTTAAACCGCTCACATTACCGCCAATGCTGTAATTCACAACAGTGCAGTCAATAATAACATTTGTAATATCCGCACCGCCGATGGTACCGCTGCCATTGCTGACGTTACATACCTGGTCCGGCTCTGTGGGCTGAAGGCTAACCGTTACTTCATAGGTTGCTGAATTGGTGAGATTGCCCATGGCATATGCGCCATCAGTTTCTGCTTGAAAACCCAAACTGCCATTTAGGTTCAGCTCCAGAGAAGGACTGGCCAACCCGGAAATCGTACCACCTATGCGATAACCCCGGGTAGTAACGGTAAAAGTACCGTCGACACCACCGATGGTCAAGGTTGCTGTCGCTGCTGTTTCCTGTGTAGATGCAGAAGTCAGGCGGACTCGCACCAGCTGGGTAGCGGTTACCATACCCGCTGCCGAAGTGAAAGCACCACCGTCAATGCTATATTCACCGCCTACTATGCTGATGGGAACGGCAATATTGATTCCACTTACCGTTGTCGAACTGGACAGGACCAAGGTACTCAATTCCATATTGGTACGACTGCTAAAAGAAAACGCATTGGGTGTACCATCATCCACCTGAGTTTCAGTGGTCACCGTAAACGTACCGTCCAAACCACCAATGTTGAGTGTGGCGCTAGTGGCAGTCGAGTGAATGGGAGACGATGTTTGGCGCAGTGTAACGGTCTGGCCATTACTCACGGTTCCGTTGTTTTGAGTGTAAGCACCACCATTTATGGAATACTCGCCTCCAGTGACACTGATAATTGCCGGCGCAGTAATACCGGTAACCGTGACGCTATTGGATTCAATAAATGTATTGAGCAAAACATTGCTCTGTGGCGAGAAAACAAAGGCGTCAGGAAATGTATCACTGTCACCGGTGGTCGCTGTAAAAATGTCACTCACGCCGCCAATAGTCAGAGTGGCACTGGTAGCAGTAAAGGCCGATGCTGAAGTAGTTAGACGTAACGTAACACTTTGCCCATTGTTCACCGTGCCGGCAACGGCAGTATAGGCAGCACCATCAATGGAATACTCACCGCCGACGATGCTAATCGCACTGGGAGCAGTAATGCCGCTAACAGTAATGGCATTGGATTCAACTACCGCGCTTAATGAAACACCCGTTTGATCGGTAAACGAAAATGGGTCTGGTACCGTATCACTGCCGCCGGCAGTCGTAACCGTGAAATTAGCACTAACGCCGCCAATAGTTAAAGTGGCAATGGTGTCGCTCAGACCCACGGACGCTGATGTCACGCGCACCGCCACAACCTGACCGTTAGTGATGGTCCCGGATAGGGTCGTGAACGCACCAGCGTCTATGGAGTACTCTCCTCCGACAATCGAGATGGGAGAACTGATATCAATACCGGTAATGGTGACACTGTTGGATACCACTTGAGTACTCACCGGAACCCCCGTCTGACTGGTAAAACTAAAAGCATTCGGAGTGTTATCCCCTGTGGTAACGGTAAAGGTGCCACTTCCCCCGCCTATGGTCAGGGTCGTGGTGGTATCCGTCTGTGGTACAGAGGCTGAGGTTAAGCGCACGGCAACGGTTTGGCCGTTGGTTATAGTGCCCGCCACCGTGGTAAAGGCACCACCATCAATGGAGTACTGTCCTCCGGCTATGGAAATAGGAGCCACGATATTTATACCACTAACTGCAAAGGTATTAGAAACCACTTGGGTGTTCAGCTCGATGCCCATTTGAGTCGTAAATCCAAAGGCATTCGGGGTATTGTCACCGGTTGTGACGGTGAAAGTACCGCTCACTCCACCAATAGTGACGGTGGCTGTGGTATCTGTTAGCGCTATTCCTGCGGATGTCAACCGTACAGCAACCGTTTGCCCGTTAGTTATGGTACCGGCCACCGTGGTAAAGGCACCACCATCAATGGAGTACTGTCCTCCGGCTATGGAAATGGGAGCCGCGATATTTATTCCCGTAACGGCAGTGGCATTGGACTCTACTTGGGTGTTCAGTTCGATGCCCGTTTGTGTGGTGAACCCAAAGGTATTCGGGGTGTTGTTACCGGTTATAGCGGTAAAAGTACCACTCACCCCACCAATAGTGACGGTGGCGAAAGTGTCGGTCAGTGGCACAGAGGCCGAGGTTAAGCGCACCGCAACGGTTTGGCCATTGCTTATGGTACCGGCCACCGTGGTAAAAGCACCGCCATCGATGGCGTACTGTCCCCCCACTATGGAAATGGGAGCCGCGATATTTATTCCCGTGACGGCAGTGGCATTGGACACTACTTGGGTGTTCAGCTCGATGCCCGTTTGTGTGGTGAACCCAAAGGCATTCGGGGTGTTGTCACCGGTAGTGGCGGTGAAAGTACCACTCACCCCACCAATAGTGACGGTGGCGGTAGTGTCGGTCAGTGGCACAGAGGCCGAGGTTAAGCGCACCGCAACGGTTTGGCCATTGCTTATGGTACCGGCCACCGTGGTAAAGGCACCACCATCAATGGAGTACTGTCCCCCGGCTATGGAAATGGGAGCCGCGATATTTATTCCCGTAACGGCAGTGGCATTGGACACTACTTGGGTGTTCAGTTCGATGCCCGTTTGTGTGGTGAACCCAAAGGCATTCGGGGTGTTGTTACCGGTTATAGCGGTAAAAGTACCACTCACCCCTCCTATAGTGACGGTGGCGATAGTGTCGGTCAGTGGCACAGAGGCCGAGGTTAAGCGCACCGCAACGGTTTGGCCATTGCTTATGGTACCGGCCACTGTGGTAAAGGCAGCACCATTGATGGAGTACTGCCCCCCGGCTATGGAAATGGGAGCCGCGATATTTATTCCCGTGACGGCAGTGGCATTGGACACTACTTGGGTGTTCAGCTCGATGCCCGTTTGCGTGGTGAACCCAAAGGCAT